>DITH01000191.1 GCA_002422745.1 Alphaproteobacteria bacterium UBA6189 | reverse complement strand
TGTTCACCACCAGCGTGGCGAGGGCTTCGCCTTCCACGTCTTCCGCGATGATCAGCAACGGACGCTGCGACTGCACCACCGCTTCGAGCACAGGGAGCAGCGGCTGAAGCGAGCTCAGCTTCTTTTCGAAAATGAGGATGAGCGGGTTTTCCAGCTCAACGGTCATTTTCTCGGCGTTGGTTACGAAATAGGGGCTCAGGTAGCCGCGGTCGAAGTTCATGCCTTCCACCACATCCAGTTCGAAGTCGAAGCCTTTGGCTTCTTCTACGGTGATGACGCCTTCTTTGCCGACCTTCTCCATGGCTTCAGCGATTTTCTCGCCGATGGCCTTGTCGCCGTTCGCCGAAATGGTGCCGACTTGGGCAATTTCTTCCTGCGATTTGATGGCTTTCGACTTTTTCTTCACTTCGGTGATGACGGCTTCGACGGCTTTGTCGATCCCGCGTTTCAGATCCATCGGGTTCAAGCCGGCGGCAACCGCTTTCGAGCCTTCGGCAAAAATGGCCTGGCCGAGCACGGTAGCCGTGGTGGTGCCATCGCCAGCGAGGTCGTTGGTTTTGCTGGCAACTTCACGCAGCATTTGCGCGCCCATGTTCTGGAACTTGTTGGTGAGGGTGATTTCCTTGGCCACCGATACACCGTCTTTGGTGATGCGGGGAGCGCCGAAGGATTTTTCGATCACGACGTTGCGGCCTTTCGGACCGAGGGTGACTTTTACCGCGTTGGCAAGAATGGTCGCGCCCTTGAGGATTTCATCGCGGGCAGTGGTGCTAAAAGCAATTTGCTTCCCAGCCATAGTGTTCTCCTGAATGTTTAACGTATTAGATTAAATAATGTGGCCGAAATTACGCCGCTTTCTTGGCAGCTTTTTTCTCCACGATGCCGATGATGTCGGTCTCTTTCAGGACCAATACCTCTTCACCGTCGAGCTTTACTTCGGTACCGCCCCATTTGGCGAACAGTACGATATCGCCGACTTTAACATCCATAGGGATGGCTTTGCCGGCATCGTCGCGTGCGCCGGGCCCTACGGCCACGACTTCACCCTGAATGGGCTTTTCCTTGGCGGTATCGGGGATGATGATGCCGCCGGTGGTCTTTTCTTCCGCGTCGATGCGGCGCACGATGACACGATCATGCAGGGGACGAATGGACGTCATGGATAGTTCCTCCAGTTAAAAAATGCAGTCAGTTGATGTGCTTAACTTCCCATGCGCGCCAGGACAGAATATGCGGAAAAATCCAGTATTTCTGCGCCCTCGCGCGTGGTGATGGGGCATATAAGTGTATGCAGGGGGGGTGTCAAGGCAACAGACCGAAAATAATTTTTGCGCAGTACTAAAATAATTTTTCTAGGCGTTCCGGGGGCTGGCGGCATAAGACAAGGGCATGCAGCCATTCACACCACCCCCGCCCGATTGCCCACTCTGCCCCCGTCTGGTGGCATTTCGTACGCAAAACCAGCAGCTTTACCCGCATTTTTTTAATGGCGCCGTGCCACCCTTCGGGTCCCTCGACGCGCGGATTCTGGTGGTTGGGCTGGCACCGGGATTAAAGGGTGCCAATGCGACCGGGCGGCCGTTCACCGGCGATTTTGCCGGGATTATCCTATACGAGGGGTTGGTGAAGGCCGGGTTGGCGTCGGGCGATTATCAGGCGCGGGCGGACGATGGGTTTACCCTGCATGATGTACGTATTTCCAATGCCGTGCGCTGCGTGCCGCCGCAGAACAAGCCGACACCGGAGGAAGCCAAAACCTGTAACCCGTTTTTGGTGCAGGAAATGGCGGCCATGCCGAACCTAAAACTTATCCTCTCGCTGGGGGCAACCTCGCACCAGGCGGTGCTGCGCACGCTGAAGCTGAAGCAGGCGGCGTATAAATTCGCCCATGGCGCGGTGCATGATCTTGGATTTCACTCCCCCCTTGCGGGGGAGTCGAAGCGCGTTACGCGCGATTCGGTGGGGGGCAGCATAAACAAGGGTGAATTTTCCCCCCACCAGCTTGGCGTTGCCTCGCTGGCTCCCCCGCAAGGGGGGAGCAGGAAACTGATCCTCCTCGATAGTTACCATACCAGCCGTTATAATATCCAGACCGGCACGCTGACGCGCGACATGTTCGATACGGTGCTGGCGCATGCATTAGATATTATTAATTAATTCATTGTCCGGCATTTAGAATTCCTTAACCCTCGGCGTGGTAAAACCGGTGGGTATGAGTAATCGCGCCCCACAAACATTCCAGCCCCGGTGGACGACACCCGACGGTCATCAGCTGTTGCTTGCAACCCAACCGGATTCCATGGGGTTCGAGCGGGTATCGGACGTAAAAATTGTCGATCGATATTCCGGAAAAACCGCTGACTGGACGGATGCGTTGCCCAAAGTGCAGCAGATTCTCACCTCGCAAAAGATTGTAACGGATGCATTTGGCGAGGCTGAAAAGGCGCTGACCCCCTTGGTGGTGATGAGTGATGCGGCCTTACAGGCTGCTTTACGGTATCAAAGTGGTGGTGTTGAAGCCCATCGCAAGGTTCATGAGGCGCTCAATAATATGGCGAAAGGACTCGATCGGGAGGCGACGGGGCTGCTGCATTCGCTGCTTCACGATGCGGATAATATCATGCGCGGCAAAGAACGCCATGAATTCGCGGCCCCGAAACTGCACTATGCTGAAATGCGCGACGGAGAAACTCCGACGCCTGGCACGGATTTCAGCGCTGCTAAACAAACCGGCCAGCGTCAGGTTTAGCTTACCAATCTACCCTTAATTTTTCCTACAGTGCCAAAAACCCCACGCGTTGCATGGTCGCTTTCAGCACCGGCTTGGCAATGCTATTGGCTGCCTCCGCCCCGCGCTTAAGGATTGCATCGATCGCGGCTGGATCGGCCATTAATTCGCGCATGCGCGCGGTAATCGGGCTGAGTTTCTCGACCGCCAGCTCGGCCAGTGCCGTTTTGAAGGCGGAGGTTTGCGCGTCGGCGAATTGCGCGGCGACTGCCTGCGGTGTGCTGCCCGACAGGGCGGCGTAAATCGTCAGCAAATTGGCCACCGAGGGGCGGTTTTCTGCATCGTAGGTGATGCCGGGGGTGGCATCGGTCTGCGCTTTGCGGATTTTTCCGGCGATGGCGTCGGCATCGTCGGTCAGCGTGATGCGCGAATAGTCCGACGGTTCGGATTTGCTCATTTTCTTGGTGCCGTCGCGCAAGGACATGATGCGCGCCGCGGTAGGCAGGATGATCGGCTCGGGCAGGGGGAAGAACTCCTCGCCATAGGCCCGATTGAACGCCCCCGCAATGTCCCGCGCCAGCTCCAGATGCTGTTTCTGATCCTCGCCGACGGGCACGTGGGTCGCGTGGTAGCCCAGAATATCCGCCGCCATCAGCACGGGGTAAGCATAGAGGCCGAGTGGGGCATTTTCCTTATGCTTGCCCGATTTTTCCTTGAACTNNTGCGTCATGCGATTGAGCCAGCCGAGCGGGGTATGGCAGTTGAGTATCCATGCCAGCTCGCTATGGGCTGAAACGGCCGATTGCGGGAAGATCACCGACTTTTCCGGGTCGATGCCGCAGGCGATGTAGGCAGCGGCGGTTTCGCGGGTGTGTTTGGTCAGCTCCGCCGGGTCTTGCGGCAGGGTAATCGCGTGCAAATCGGCCAGCATGAACAGGCATTCATGGCTATCCTGCAGCCCCACCCAATTACGGATCGCGCCGAGATAATTGCCCAGATGCAGATTGCCCGTAGGCTGGATACCGGAAACGACGCGCATG
>DITH01000125.1 GCA_002422745.1 Alphaproteobacteria bacterium UBA6189 | reverse complement strand
GTCGGTATTCTCGATGCCGATATTTACGGCCCCTCCATTCCGCGCATGCTGGGGCTCGAGACGCAACTGCGGCCGGAGCTCAGCGCCGAAGGCCGCATGATTCCGCCCATCGCCTATGGTATCCGCGCCATGTCGATTGCATTGCTGATGGGTGATCAGGCCGCTGTGCTGCGTGCGCCAATGGTCACCAAAGCCCTCGGCCAGATGCTGCGTCAGACGCGCTGGGGCACCGAGGCCACGCCGCTCGATATACTGCTGGTCGATTTGCCGCCCGGCACCGGCGATGTGCATCTCTCCCTCGCCCAGTCGGTACCGATCGATGCGGCGCTGATCGTGACGACCCCGCAGGATATCGCCGTGATCGACGCCGAAAAATCAGCCGTGATGTTCCAGAAACTGAACATCCCCATCCGCGGCATTATCGAGAATATGAGTTATTTCACCGACCCCGCCGGGCAACGGCATACATTATTCGGCAGTGGCGGCGGCGCGGCGATGGCGCAGCAATTCGACACGACGCTACTGGCCCAGTTGCCGCTCGAACCGGCCTTGCGCGCAGCCGCCGATCGCGGCGAACGCTACCCCATGCCCGCCTTTCAGGCATTGGCAGCTAGCTTGCTTGATCGTGTTAACGGTGCGGAAGTCCCCGAATCCTGACTCCTGATCCATGAATCCCTAGAAATTCAAGCCACGCACACCATGGTTGAATTCATCCTGCTTGCCGGTGGCATCGTACATCGCCGTCGGATCGGCGCTGTAATACGTCGCATCATTGCGCGATTGTTCGGAATAGGCCACCCCATACGGGCTTTCGGGCATTTGGGCCGCCATCTCGGGCGCCTCGGCCGCGGGCGGCACATAACCGCCCGATTCATAATAAATATATTGCTGATACGGCGAAAGTTCCTCTGCCATCACGGGCGAGGCGAAACACAGACAGGCAATGAGGAGGGCGCGTTTCATATCCACCGTAATAGCGCAGATAACCGCCATTGTCCAGCGATTATTGTGCAGCGCAACAAAGCGGCATCCTGCACAATAATTAGGCGATTCAGGCGCGTTTTGCCCGTAACACCAGGTAATCCATCAGGGCTAAAAACACACCCGAGCCGACAAACACGCAATGGATCACCACCATCCAGAAAATTTCCGTTTCGGTATATTTCGGGATATCCATGAAAATCTTCAGCAGGTGAATGCCCGAAATGGCCACAATCGACGCGATCAGTTTAAGCTTCAGTCCGGTGAAATCGACTTTCCCACGCCATTCGAGCTTATCGTCCGCCTCCTCGACATTGATCTTCGAGACAAAATTCTCGTAGCCCGAGAAAATCACGATAATCAGCAGATTCCCTGCCAGCGACAAGTCAATGAGCGCCAGGCAGGCGAGGATCGCATCGTTCGTCCCCATCGACAGGATGTTGGTAAAAAATCCCCATAAATCCTGCACAAACGTCACTAGAAGCAGGGCGAGTGCGCCCACCAGCCCGATATAAAACGGCGCCAGCAGCCAGCGGCTGAAAAAAATTCCGCGCTCAATTAGATGTTCCATATTCGTACTCCGTCCCTGCGCCTCGGGAATAGTTGCCCGTTAATCCGCGCGCAGCGTGGATTGAAGCTCGTCCCATTCCCGCTTGGTAAGGCCCGAATTTTCCTGACTCACCTGCTCGCCAGCCAGCATGCGCTTGACCACGCCCATGCCGCTGCGCGACAGCCGTACCCCATGCAGCCGGTGCTCCTCGAACGCCTCGTGCGCGAAAGGCACCCAGCGCTTCACCACCTCGATCATCGCATCGGCATAGGCGCGGATTTCATACTGCGCATGTGGGTCGGCGCGTAGCATCAGGAAATGCATCAGGTTATGCAGGTCGATTTTCCAGTACCATTGCGTGTAATAATTCAGCGTCAAATTCATCCGCGCCAGTTCACGCGCGATGCCGCTTTTCGTTTCATCCAGCACGTTGCCCGCCTGGTCGGCGTTCATCAGCTCTTCGTAATGCGCGTAAGTCTGTTCCGAATCACCTTTCAGAATCTCCAGCACCCGCGCTTCTTCGGCGGCGCTTAAGCTCACCCCTTCCGAGCGGCCCTGATGGTTCTTGCTCGATTGCGGAGCGAGATGCTCACGCGCCGGGATGTAGAATTCCTTGTCCATGATCGAATACCGCGCCGAGTATTCGTTCACGTTCGCCGTGCGGTGGCGGATCCATTGCCGCGCCACGAAAATCGGTAGTTTCACATGGAACTTGATTTCGCACATTTCAAACGGGGTCGAATGCCAGTGCCGCATGAGGTAGTGAATCAGCCCGCGATCCTGGTTCACCTGCTTGGTGCCCGTGCCGTAGCTGACGCGCGCGGCCTGCACGATGGCGTTATCGTCGCCCATATAATCGATGACGCGGATGAACCCATGGTCGAGCACCGGGATCGGGTCGTACAAAATCTCCTCCAGCGCGGGGGACACCGCGCGCTTGGTCGGGGCCGTCTGTTTCAGCTCGGCCAGTTCCGCTTCGTGGATTTTTTGTACATTCGCCATCCGTCACTCCTTACGTTTAGGCGCGATGCTACAAGAGCCGCGCGCCTGCGCAACGGAAATTCGCGCGAATTGCACGCGCACATGGCGGTCTGTGTGTAATTGGCCGAAGTGCCTGAGGCTAGACGAAGGGGAGACTAAGCGTTCGCGCTAATCGTATTCCCCGTGCGACGCGTGGCAGCGGCCAGATTAACTGCAGTGTCGTTTTGGTCTACCGGCAGTGTAGCTGCCATGGATACGCTGCGGGCTTTCATGCCGCGGGCAACCGCCCCGGCCGCCGCTTGCGCCTGCTGCATATTGCCGTGCGAAGCAGCGACTGCTGCCGCAATACCCGGATCCGTTTCTGGAACAGAATGTGTCTGTTTTGCCTGATGACGATCGTACATTTTGCCAGCGCCCCAGCCTGTACCAATACTGGCGATACCGCCAACTGCCGCACCAATCGCCGCGCCAGGAAGCGCGCCAACACCGCCGAAAAATGCACCGATACCGGCACCGGTTGCCGCGCCCGCGCCAACCGTTCCCAAACGAGTGCCCGCCGTGATGGCCTGGCGGTCATCGTTATTCATTAGGCCTGCGCCAAGATCCACTACATCTATCGCCGGGGCGGCTACCGCTACCACCGGAACGGCACGGGCGCCCATGCGAGCAATCGCACCACCCATGGCCGGAGTTGCTTCCACCAAGCCCCGTCCGATGAGGGGAATTTTACCAATGGCCGTGGCGCTGAGATGAGCTGTGCGCTCGACAACCACACCACCGATATCACCCATTACACGGCCAACATTACGGCCAGTCCGCAAGAGTCCTGTTTTAGGCTCCAACGCATCATCTACAACGCTGCCCAGTTTGCCACTAAGATGGGTACGCGATTCAGCCACCCGTGCATTACGCGCTATGGAGGGTTTATGTTCCATCGCTTCGGCACGGGCCTCCAATTTTGCCGCGCGAGCTTCCCGTGCGGCATCATTCTCCCAGAAACGCACACCCGAATCCCCTTCGCGTAACTTTGCTGCTTCTATGCGCAAATTGCCAATGGTACGCGCGTCTTTACCGGCACGCATGGCCGGGCCGCTTTTCTCACCCAAAAATTGCCGCGTCATCCCTTGGCCGACACCAACGGCTGCATCAGCACCAAGCGCGGCTCCCGCGACAACACCAGCGGCGGTAGCAGGGCCTCCAATATGGGCTGCAACACGCTGAACGGGTTGCATGAAGGCGTTGCTTCCACGATTGAGTGCATCGCCGACAACAGCGGTCGCATCGGTTTGCGCAACGACAGGAAGACCATGCGCGTTCATTGGCGCGTCGGGCAATGTAGGTATCGGATTGTTTTTCGTAGGCGCAACGACGTTGGTATCTTGTCCCGCGCGGTTTTGTACGGCACCGCCAGTGGTTAACAGCTCGCCCCAATGGCGGGTATCCACACCATTAATTTCATGCGCATCTACCAGCGCGCCGCGAGTCGCTTTAATATCCGCTTCATTCATCGCACGCTGCAGATGCTCTTCCCAGTTACGTACGGGGCGCGTATCTAGTTTTTGCACCAAATCCCCAATAACCGGCATGCTACGCACAAAATCATAGGCCCAGGCAAATAGAGCACCAAGATAGCTAAACATATCGCTGCTGAAAACGCCTTTCACTACACCTTTTTCCGCGCGATCTTCCGCGCGTGCCTGAAACACGCTGGCATAGGCGGCACCAACCGATTGTGCCTGTTCCACGCTCAACTGATTTCCGAGCACTTTAAGCTGATTATAAAACTCAGCAGCACCTTCAGTGGTCATGGTAAACGGTAAAGCCACGGCACCAACACCTTGCGTCACCGCTCCCGTAACTTGTGCGGCACCCGTTGCCACACCCTGTGCTGTTTCCGTTGCGCCAATAAGCTCGCCGAAGCCGGGCACCTGACGCAGCAAGTTGCGGGTTTCGCCGCCCACCGCCCCCAGTTTGGCTACCGCCTCTTTGGTGCTGGGCGCATTCATCACATCGGCCACCATGGCCTGTTGCTTGGCCGGATCGTTCAATGCGGTAATATCGGGATAGGCGATAATCAACGCCGCGATGCGGTCTGCCATGGCTTTGTGTGCCGGATCAAGCTGCGCATACCCATAGCGCAAGGCAAGGTTTTCCTCGGGCGTCGTGGTGGTTGCTTGGGTCTGGGTTCCGGTTTCAGTGCTCATATCTACTTCTCCAAGCCTTCACCCTAGCAAACGAATATGACAGCTTGATGACGGTTCCATGAAGCTTACGTGTCGGGTTGCTAATTTTTCCTTAATTTCCGGGGCCCGGCGTACGATTTGTCCCCTTGCATCGGCGGGCGGCTGGGCCTATATTAATCCTGTCCCGGCAACGGGACTATGGTGATAAACGCACCGTGGAATAGTCGGATTGGACCCGGGGGCAGAGCCCGGCGCCTCCACCATTTAAAGGGTTGGTGATAACTACGCGGGCATTACGCCCAAGCAGCCATCAGCCCGCGACGCAGCGTTTCCCGGAAGGCCACAGGCCTAAACAGGAAACCGCATCGTGCATTGGGGGCGAATTAGCATCGACAACCGCAGTAAAGGCGTTGCTTTTGCCCGGGGTGATCTCCCGTGATCGGATCATTTTTACAAGTGCCAACGACAACGTTGCACTCGTTGCAGCTAACGACAACAACGTCGTAGCCGCCCGCCTGGCTGCTTAGTGTAGCCTAGCGAGCGCTAGCTCGTAAACGCGGCCCGAGGGGAGCCGGGCAACAGAATCCCCTCACTTTTACCACGTCGCCGAAGCCCGGCTCACCCCGAGCAAGGCGAGGCGCGAAGCGGCGGGGGCGGCGAAGCCGAGGGGTCAAGACCCCCAGCAACGCTGGCCGGGCAACAGAATCCCCTCACTTGCCGTTTTGCTCGAAGCGAATTTACTGGCTTTTTCGAATCAAACCGGGTAGGGAGAAGGGTGCTCAAAATCGTGGGGTTGCTCGGAGCTGGCGCCCACAAAAGCGGGGTGTAGCAGCGCTACATGAGCATTCGAGGACGACAGCGACACCGCAATCACCGATTTTCAGCGCCCGGAAATTTTATGAATGACACGATAGATTATCCCCGCCTTATCGACTCCGCCATGCGCAACGTGGTGCGTGAAGCACTCGTCCATGTGCGCGATTACGGTCTGCCGGGCGAGCATCATTTCTTCATTTCCTTCCAAACGAATTATCCCGGCGTCGAGCTCTCGCCACAGCTGAAGAGCCGCTATCCGGAGGAAATCACCATCGTGGTGCAGCACCAGTTCTGGGACCTCACCATCACACCGGACTATTTCAGCATCATGCTGAGCTTCAACAACATCCCGGAAAAACTCGTCGTGCCGTTCGATGCGCTGACCGCGTTTGCCGATCCGTCCATCAAGTTCGGCCTGCAATTCCATGGCAAACGTCCGCCTGCTACGGTGGAGATGGAAGAGCCTGTTGCCTGCCCGGCCACCGGCCGCACCAGCGGCGAACGTCCGCCCATGGCCGCGTTCGAGGAAGACGCGCCGTCGGAAGAAACCAAAGCCGCCAACGACGAGAAAGTCATCTCGCTCGAAGCATTCCGCAAGCGCTAGCGCGATACGAACGCCACGCGCATCTAGCGTCGTGCGTAGACCTGCAATGTATGCTTTTGCAGCCCATTAGTCTCCAGCGCATCACGGATTGCCTGTTCGAGTTGAACCGCCATGTCCCGTACAACCGGATCAACATCCTTCTTCGCGCCTTCAATAATCTGCCAGGCCAAACGCAAATGACGTCCTTGGGCCCCTTCCATTTGCTGCTCCGTAACATCCGCCATGCCTATACTCGTCAATGCATACTGGGCAATGGTGCGCAACAACGCTTCCAACGAGCGGTTAGGATGTTCGTTAAGAGGCGCCACCACCTGCTCAGTCAACTGCGAAGAAGTACCGTGTGCAGCCCATGTCGGCCCTCCCAACTGCACCATGTAATGCGCGATGACCCGGTTGGCCTCGACGGGCGTCAGCAGGGTAAGGTCATCTGCGGGGCTGTGCAGCGCTGCATTCTTCGTAACGACGGGCAACATATTAGTTTGTGGCGCCGCTACCCTACACCCCCACCATGGGCTTGCGGGATGCTTCGGCGCGCTGCGCATCAACCTGCTCGGCTTTGCTGCCAGCGGGCGGATGAACATATCCCCGTTTGGGCGCGTTTGTAATAGTCTTAATCATGCTGTTCTGGTCAGGACTTTGCCGATTAAAAATTTCCGCCAGCTTCGTATCTACAAACGCCTTCACCTGGTCATACTCAATCAGGTGCTGCTTTAAGTAACCGTTGCAGGCCTTGTTCAGCTGTTCATTCTCCATGATTGCTGTGTTGAAGACAGCGACGATGTCTTCAATACGGTTTGCCTTTAAGTAAAATTGGGGAGGATAATCATCCGGGTCGTCGTAGGATGGTTCAGGAGAAATCTCTACTGGTCGCTCACCGAGACGACGTGTTTGCGCGGCGGCGCGCACCAGCGCATCATACAACGTTTTCCCATTTAACGGTTCCTGCGATTGCGTCGTGCTTTTATTCCATGGAACGGAGCAGCTAAACATAACGCGAACGTCCGGTCCCTTAGGAAAATCCTCACTCGCCCCAAGCTGGAAGGTATTGTCCCACCTGCCGAAAACAGAGATGGCGATGTATTTCATCCATCCATCCATCGTTTTCACGAGCTCTTCGCAATATTTCTCTTTTAGCTCATGTGCTTCCCGCGCCGCTTTGGTGTGGGAGAATTTATCTAGGTCATCAATAATACTCTGCCTGTTTTTTTGTTGTTCCGCGATGGCCACGGGATCCAAGCGCAAGGGCGAGGGATAGTAGGGATCGTTCTCAGTGTCGCTATCAGTAAACGCGTTCATCATTAGCTCCGTTTAGTTTTTGACCTGTTTCATGGAAACAACCATAGCAGTGCGCAAAAAAAAGAATTATGAAGCTTTGATGAATATGTTACCGACCGCGCTGCTGCATCATATGGGCTGGAAAATCCTTCGCCTCTGCTTCCAGCAAGCTTGGCAGCACGGGAATGGGTTCCGACTGATTCGGCTTCAGTACACGGTCGTTCAGCAATCCGATCAGGCTCGATAGCGGGCGAGGTTTGCCGCGGGTGACAATCCGCAGCGTGGTAGTATCCGGCGGGCTTACCTCACGCTTCAACCGTACTTGCCCCCCTACCCAACTGAGGGGGCGAAGACGCTGCTGAATTTCATCGATGACCGCATCCTTTCCCTGTGGCATGTGAATGGAAATCACCGATTGCTCGCCCGTAAACCAGCTTATGGAGCCCGTGTAGGATTCCACCGCAACATCGCCAGTTTCGGGCGTAAGGCCCATATGGGCCGCCAGGCGCGCCAGCCCCTCTTTAATCACTGCTTCACTTTCGGGGTGGCCCGGCGTTTCTTTTTTTGCTTCCGCCGCCGCCTCAGCCCGTGCGATCAGATCTTTCTTATAGGCGCGCGTTGCTAACTCCTGGCGTTCTTGGGGGGTAAGATGCTCATCGTAATTTATCTTCTGACTCATTGCGGCACGCTCCGTTTGGTTTTTGACCTGTTTCAGGGAAACTGGCATAGCAGAGGGCTCGCCCACAAATTATGAAGCTTTGATGAATATGTTTGAAACCCTCCTTTCCCTTGCCCGGGCCGCCGCCGATGCTGGCGAAGTGCCCATCGCGGCCGCCGTCGTCGCCGCCGACGGCACCGTGCTGGCCACCGCCCATAACGCGGTCGAAGCGCTGGGCGACGCCACCGCCCATGCCGAGTTGCTGGCCATCCGCGCCGCCTGCGAGGCCCGGCAAAGCAAGTACCTGGAAGATTGCACGCTCTATGTCACGCTCGAGCCCTGCGCCATGTGCGCGCAGGCCGCGTCGCTCACCAAAATCAAAAAAATCATTTATGGGGCGTACGACCCGAAAGGCGGCGGGGTGGAGCACGGGGCGCGCGTGTTCTCGCACCCTACCTGCCACCATGCGCCGGAAGTGATCGGCGGCGTGAGGCAAGCCGAATGCGGCGCGCTACTGCGCGATTTTTTTCAGGCGCGCCGTTAGGCTAACATAAGGGCTTAACGGGCCCAGAATCCTGCAGCTGCGTGCGGAAATCATGGATATAATCGTTAACAAGCTCTGTATAGTTCTTCATCACTTGGGGAATGATGTCTTCCGGCACCTGTTGTCTGTGTAAGAGTTTCTCAACAAGCTGCGAATGCTTGGTATCCTTAAATGTGCGCTCCACCTCTTCAAAGGTGCTCGGCTGGCAAAACGCCTGATCAGTATCTAACCCCAGCCGGGTTTCTAGTTTGGAAACACCATAGAGCACATGCTCAAAACCGGCGACCATGGCTTCGGCAATTTCGGGAATTTTACGATTTACCGGAGCATCAGCATGTGTTTGATCATAACAAAGCGTGGCCAATTCGGCACTCAGGTTCCTCGCGGAATCGTAAAATTCATTGACGAGAGTTGTCGTGAGCGGCGTCTTCAATGGACGTCTCACTTTATTTTCCCAAGATTCCTGATCGCTCATCCCATCCTCGTGACTTGCCAAATGCGTGCCTGCCGCCTACCTTACCGGCCAACTGTTAAGCTTTTATGAAGGGAGCAGCCCATGGCGCACCAATACACCTACGTGATGAAGGGGCTCAGCAAAACCTACCCCGGCGGCAAAACCGTGTTGAATAACATCTGGTTATCCTTCTTCCCCGGCGCCAAGATCGNNTACCGAGTTCAACGGCGAGGCCTGGGCGGCCGAAGGCCTGAAAGTCGGCTTCCTCGAACAGGAGCCGAAGCTCGACGCATCCAAAACCGTGCTGGAAAACGTGATGGAAGGGCTCGCCGATAAGCAGGCCCTGCTCGACCGCTACAACGAAATCATGGCCGATTATTCCGACGACGTGGCCGACGAAGCCGCCAAACTGCAAGACCAGATCGACGCCGCCGGCGCATGGGATCTCGAACGCGAAGCCGACGTGGCGATGGATGCGCTGCGTTGCCCCCCCGGCGACTGGTCGGTCGATAAACTCTCCGGCGGCGAAAAACGCCGCGNNGACGAGACCGCCGACGAGATGGCGCAGCTCCAGGACGAGATCGACGCCAACAACCTGTGGGATCTCGACGCGCAGGTCGAGCAGGCGCTCGACGCGTTGCGCTGCCCGCCGGGCGACGCCGACGTGACGAAGCTCTCGGGCGGCGAAAAGCGCCGCGTCGCGCTGACCAAGCTGCTGCTCGCCAAACCCGACATCCTGCTGCTCGACGAGCCGACCAACCACCTCGACGCGGAGAGCGTCGCGTGGCTCGAGCGGTATTTGAAGGAGTACACGGGCTGCGTGATCCTCGTCACCCACGACCGCTACTTCCTCGACAACATCACCAAATGGACGCTGGAACTTGATCGCGGCGAAGGCAAGCCGTTCGAGGGCAATTACTCGGCCTGGCTTGAGCAGAAAGCCAAATCGATGAAGCACGAGGAAAACGAAGAATCCGCCCGCGCCAAAGCCATGCAGCGCGAGCTGGAATGGGTGCGCTCCAGCCCCAAGGCCCGTCAGGCGAAATCGAAAGCCCGCCTCAAAGCCTACGAGGAAATGGTCGCTCAGCAATCGGAAAAGCGCGCCTCTACCGCGCAAATCATCATTCCCGCCCCGCCGCGTCTGGGCCAGAATGTGATCGAGGTCGAGGGGCTAAAAAAAGCCTTCGGCGAGAAGCTGCTCATCGATAACCTGTCTTTCTCGCTGCCGCCGGGCGGCATTGTCGGCATTATCGGCCCCAACGGTGCGGGTAAAACCACCCTGTTTCGCATGATCACCGGCGCCGAACAACCCGATGACGGCACCTTCAAAGTGGGCGAAACGGTCAAGCTCGGCTATGTCGACCAATCGCGCGACGCGCTCGACGACAAGAAAACCGTGTGGGAGGAAATCTCCGGCGGC
>DITH01000019.1 GCA_002422745.1 Alphaproteobacteria bacterium UBA6189 | reverse complement strand
ATTTCATCGACCTTGAAATTGCTCAGCGCCGTGAGCACCATATCGGCCTGCGGATGATTTTCGACCAATGCCGCCGCACGTCCCGTTGGCGACACAGCCAAATGCAGCTCGCCTTTGTTATGCAATACCGACGGTTTCAATTGCCAGCTTGCTGCGCTTACCTCGAGCGGCACTGCACCGGTGATAGCGCCTTTTACCAACGCATCTTCGCCCAGTACCCCGGCGAGGAGTGTCTCAAGCGGAAGTTCTAAAAACTGTACGGTGGGTCGCAGCTGCCAGGTACCGTTGCGGATTTCCAGGTTGCCGCGGGCGCTGAGCCGCATCGGGAACGTCGGCATATCCTGTGCCATGGCCGGGCTGATCTCGGCGAGAGTCAAGCCACCGGGCGCCAGGCGAAATGGGGCAAGCTGCCAAGCGATCGTGCCTTGCGCAGCGGCTGTATCGAATTGCCCCGTGAATGTTCCGTTAAGCCGTTTGCGCTTATCCTGCACGGTGCCGCTTACGCGCAATTCTTTGGTCATTTTTCCGACCAGCTCGCCACCGATCACCAAGGGTAGTGCCAGCAGTTTCTCGCCTTCTCGCTGCGCAGTTAGTCGTAGCGCATCACTCGTTACCACAAGGCTGCCGTCAGGTCGATAGTCGACGATGGCATCGCCACTGAGATGAAGTAACGTCACCGGACTATCGGGCAGCGTACCGCCTGATGCCTGCCAGAACCGCTCGACGCCACCAAGTTCAACATGATGGCCAATGAGGCGCGCATGCACATCCACCCCGTAGAGTCTCACGCGGTAGGCGGCGGGCCGTCGCCCCTCCCAGGAAATATCCACTTCGGCACGGGCTGCTTTAAGTTCGCCTTCGTCGCCAAGTACCAGGTCGGTAAAGACCAATTGCTCGTTGCCGAGCTTAGCCAAGCGGTAGGATTGCACGGGAATGTTATACCGCGCCAAGGCATAATCCAGCCCCCGCTCGGCAATGCGGCTGGCGCTAAACCACAGCGCCATGCCTGCCAGCAGCAGGATCAGCAGAAGCCAGAGCAGTATTTTTCGCATGCCTTTTTCTGCCGCACGGTGAATAAAAAAGCGAGCATCTTGCTTTCGGCGTGCTGGCGCGCTAGGCCCATAGCATGATCGATCCTATCGCTGAGTTCAACCAATGGCTTGCCGAAGCGGTGGCGCACCCCGCCATCAGCGAACCGACCGCCATGACGCTAGCCACCGCCACGCCGCAAGGCATGCCTTCGGCGCGCATAGTACTGCTGAAAAAAGCCGATGCGGCGGGGTTTTTATTCTACACCAACTATACCAGCCTAAAAAGCCGGCAGATGCTGGCGAACCCTTTTGTGGCCCTCACTTTTTACTGGATGCCGTTGGGGCGCCAGGTCCGGGCGGAAGGCAGCGTGCAGCAGGCGGGGGCGGATGAATCCGACGATTATTTCGCCAGCCGACCGCGGGCGCGGCAACTGGGTGCCTGGGCATCGCTGCAATCGCAACCGCTGGAGTCGCGCGAGGAATTAGAGGCGCGCTTCACCGCCCTCGCCGCCGAGTATGAGGGCAAACCCATTCCCCGCCCACCGCATTGGGGTGGTTGGCGCGTCGTACCGCGCACCGTTGAATTCTGGACGGCGAGCGACGAACGGCTGCATTTGCGCCATGTCTACACGCAAAACGCCCCCGGCCAATGGACAGACGCGTTGCTTTATCCCTAAATGTTAGAACTGCCGCCCGGGCATGGGGCTGGATTCCACCGGCGGGGTGTAGCCACGCGCCGGCTGGTACGTGGCCGGCGGGGCATTGCCGCCAACCGCCGAAGCGGGCTCATTAAGCGCCGGCTGCGACGGCGATGGTTGCAACAGGCTTGGTTCGGTTTTTACCGGCTGGTTCGGTGGCGACGACGGTGCCGAGGCCCGCGTTCCGCTGGTCACCACATCCGAGGGTTGGCCGGGAAGCGGCTGCGCGGGCAGGCTTGCTTCTTTCGGATTATCGGCCGTGCCGGGCGGAGTCGGCACTACCGGGTTTTTCACCGGCCGCGCCACATGCCATCCGGCTTTAATCATACAGCTGGAAAACCGATCGACCAGCGCAGCATTGCGGCGTTTGGCGCTTAAGGTTTCGGCGCCGGGAATGGCGTCGAGGGAGGATTCGGCATAATCGCGGCAATCGGTTTGCTGGTCGATATAACGGCTCTGGATGCCGCTTTGCGCCCGGCACCCACCAAGCAGCAGCGCGGCGCACAGCAGCACCATGCTAGCATGCAGCCGCCGGTGATCGGCAGCTGCGAATGGTTGAATGCGCGCGCGGCTAGGGTGCATGTTTGCGAATATACCCCCGAATGGCGATTTCGTCCATCTCCTGTTGCTCGGCCCGTTTTGCTTTGTCGGCTTCGCGTTGCTGATGGGCCTTCAGCGCCAGTTCGTATTTCTTCATTTCGCTGAAGCGTTCGCGGATTTGTTCGGCGAGCTTATTCATCTCGGCTTCGAGCTTGCGAAGTTGCGCGTGAATCTGCTCCTGCCGCCGTTTGATATGGGCCGAAAAATCGCCGAAAAACTGCGCCATCTCGGGCATATCTTCCGCAGTTTTCAGTTCGCGCACCAACGCATCCGACAATTGGGTGATCGCCTGATGCATCAGCTCGCGGTGATTTTCCATCGTCGCCTGGGCGCGCTTGAGCGCATCGATCTCGCGCTGTTTGACGCGCAGCAACGTGTGGATGGATTTCATGCGTCAGCCGTAGCGGTAGCAGCTTCTTTCGGCTTCGGCGCTTCCATACCGAGAATTTTTGCCAGCGTTTCGTAGCCTTCGGCCAGTGAGGTCGATTCATGCTCGCGCTGGCTCAAGAACGCTTCCAGCTGCGGGTGGAAATGCATGGCGCGGTCGACTTCGGGGTCGGTGCCGCGGCGGTAAGCCCCCAGGCGAATCAGCTCGGCCATATTCTCATAGGTGGCCATAAAGCGCCGGGCGGTAAGCACCAGATCGTTTTCATCGGAGGAATTACAATCCGGCAGCATCCGCGAGACGGATTTGAGGATATTGATGGCCGGGTAGCGCCCGCGCGAGGCAATGTCGCGGTCCATCACGATATGGCCGTCGATAATCCCGCGCACCGCGTCGGCGATCGGCTCGTTGGTGTCGTCGCCCTCGACCAGCACCGACAACAGCGCCGTAATGTTACCCGAGCCGACGAGGCCGGGCCCGGCGCGCTCCAGCAATTTGGGCAGCTCGGCGAAGACGGTCGGGGTATAGCCTTTGGTGGTAGGCGGCTCACCGGCCGAAAGGCCGATCTCGCGCTGGGCCATGGCAAAACGCGTCACCGAATCCATCAGCATCAGCACCTGGTATTTCTGGTCGCGGAAATACTCGGCAATCGCGGTGGTGGCGTACGCCGCCTGACGGCGCATCAGCGCCGATTCCGAGGAGGTGGAGACGACCACCACCGAGCGCTTCAGCCCTTCCTCGCCCAGATCGTCTTCGATAAATTCCTGCACCTCGCGGCCGCGTTCGCCGATCAGCCCAATCACGTTGACATCGGCTTTCGAGTAGCGCGCCAACATCGACATCATGATCGATTTGCCAACGCCGGAGCCCGCGAAAATGCCCATCCGTTGCCCGTTGCAGCAAGTGAGGAAGGTATTGAGGGCACGCACGCCGAGATCGAGCTTGCCGGCAACGCGCTGGCGTTTGGCAGCGGGCGGGGGGGCATTGCGCAGTAAATACGGGATGCCGCCTTTGGGCAGCGGGCCTTTATCGTCGATCGGATCGCCCATCGCATCGACTACGCGGCCAAGCCAGGCATCGGACGGCTCAACGGCCGAGGCATGCGCCATGACCGTTACTTTTGCGCCAAGGCCAATGCCCTCCAGCGACTCAAACGGCATCAGCAACGCCACGTCGCTGCGGAACCCGACCACTTCGCAAAGCACCTGATGGTTGGGCCCGAGCGTGCCCTGCACCATGCAGCGCGAGCCGACGGATAGCGCTGCTTCCAGCCCCGCCGCCTCGATCATTAACCCACGCACCGCCACCACGCGACCGCTGATACGGTGGGTGGGCACGGCGCTCAGTTCGTTTAACAAATGCTGCTGCAGGGTAGCCATGGGCGAAACACTAACAGATAATCTGCTTATTGTCTAAATGGTTCAAGAGATCAGGCTCACGAACCGATCCTTCGATAGAGGCTGCATTTGCCGGAGCCTGTTAACATATACTCGGCAGTAACGGTCATGGCCGTGGTGCAACCCGACCAATAGCCTTTCATCACGCGGAAGCGACCATAATAGGGCTTACCATCATCCGTTTTCGTATCAACTTGCCAGCTATCCTGATTGAGTAGAAATCCTCTATCGATCGTGTGTGAATCTTGGTGGCAGCATTCCGCTAAGCGTAAAAAATGCCCTTCTGCTTCGTCGCCAAAAGAAAAAAACGAAGCAAGTGTGCTTGCAGTTATAGAAGTGATCTTTAATCCGCCGTTGCTGCTTCCTTTTACCATAGGAAGGTTTTCGCCCAACACGTCTTCATACCCTCCTGTTCCTGGATTGCTACCCGCCACACCAGAATAGGTTCCTTCCCAAAGACCCGCATTTGCCAGATGCTGCCAGTAGCGATAGGCTTCCGGCCCGCTGATTCGTCCATCGCCGTTTCCGTTGCAGGTTTGTGTACCGCTACCGCTATTAATTAAACTATTCGAGCAGTTGCCTCCTGCGCCTGCGGTATTGGCTGCTCCCCAAAACGCAGTGGCGTTTGCCATGTCACCCGGCAGTGCCAGGTATTTGTCGCGGAATGCGGCAAAGCTGGTTTCCACAGCAGTTACCTGGTTCGTCATCTGTCGTAACTCACTCGCTCGGATAAGGCTGCGCCCAGCGAGAATACCGCCCGTGAGCAGCCCGAGAATCACCAGCACAATGCTGAGCTCAACGAGGGAGAAACCCTGGCGGGGATAAAAATTGTATAGACGCATGGCCGCACCCTAACAGATTCGTTTTTGGTTGTCATGACTGCCAGAACATTCCTGCTTTCGCAGGAATGACAAACACTCTATCCTCGGCCCATGCCGCAACCCGCCTTTCTCAACAAGCCGTTGAACCAGATGACACCCGAGGAATGGGAGTCGCTGTGCGATGGGTGTGGCCTGTGCTGCCAGATCCGGGTCGAGGATGAAGAGAGTGGCGAGATTGCCCTTTCGAACGTGGCGTGCCGTTACTTGTGCCTCAATTCGCATCGCTGCACCGACTATGCCAACCGTCAGGCAAACGTGCCCGATTGTATTAAAGTGACCCCGGAAAATGTCTCTACGCTCGATTGGTTGCCAGCCACCTGCGGTTACCGATTGGCAGCGTTCGGCCAGCCTTTGCCGCGCTGGCATCCCCTGGTATGCGGTAAGCCCGAGCGGGTGCATGGCGATGGGCCGAGCATGCGTGGCAGTCTGATCAGCGAAGATGAGGCAGACTGGGAGTGACACTGGCCAAAACCTTAATAATTCCTAAATAGTTAAAATTTTCGTTGAACGGGAAGCGTGTTAATAGTATATTAACGTTTACCGCGTTAACCCCCTTCCCTGCATCGCAGTGGTGCGTGTTCGGGGACGCGTGTAGCCGACAACGACCGAAAACAGGCAAACCAACAGGGGACCACATTCATGCGCGTATTGCTAGTTGAAGACGATCCATCCACCGCGAAAGCGATCGAACTCTCCCTCGCGTCCGAGGGCATTATCTGTGACACGACGGAACTTGGGGAAGAAGGGCTCGAAATCGGCAAGCTGTACGATTACGATATTATCATCCTCGATTTGATGCTGCCGGATATTGATGGTTACGAAGTTTTGCGTCGTTTCCGCGCTGCAAAAATTAATACACCGATCCTGATTCTGTCGGGCCTTTCGGGTCCGGACCAGAAAATTAAGGGCCTTGGCTACGGGGCCGACGATTACCTCACCAAGCCCTTCAACAAGGGCGAGCTGATTGCACGCATCCAGGCCATCGTGCGCCGCT
>DITH01000174.1 GCA_002422745.1 Alphaproteobacteria bacterium UBA6189 | reverse complement strand
GGTGGTGCCGTCTTTTTTCCCATGACGGGGTGTCAGGGGCAGGTAGATGGTAAAGCACGAACCTTTGCCCACCACACTTTCGACCGCGATATCGCCGCCGAACATTTCCACAATGCGTTTGCAGATCGATAAGCCAAGGCCTGTGCCACCATAGCGTCGGGTAATCGAGCTGTCGGCCTGGGTGAATTTCTGGAAAATGGTTTCCTGATGTTCCGGCGCGATACCAATGCCCGTGTCGCGTACCGCGATCGCCGCGATCATGCGGCCGTCTTCGCTCGACGAATACTCCACCGTGATCGCCACTTCCCCCGTCTGGGTAAATTTAATGGCATTGCTCACCAGGTTCATCAGCACCTGCCGCAGGCGGCTGGGGTCGCCGATGAATGTATCGCGCTGGGGTGGGGTAAGTTGGTGATTGAGTACCAGCTGCAATTTTTTCTCTTTCGCCCGCACTTCTTGTATTCGTACGACCTCCTCCAGCACCTCGGCCATGGTGAAAGGCATTTGCTCGAGCTCGACCTGTTGGTTTTCGAGTTTGGAGATATCCAGCAGGTCGTTGATCAGCTGCAGCAATTGCTGCGACGAAAGCTGGAGCGTACGGAGGAACTCGCGTTGCTTGGCGACGGGCAAATCATCCGTTTGCAGCAGGTTGGCAAGCCCAACCACCGCGTTCATCGGGGTGCGGATTNNTTTCATGGCTCATATTGGCAAGGAATTCCGATTTCGCGCTGTTGGCTGCTTCGGCATTTTCGAGTGCCAGGCGCAACTGGTCTTCGGTAAATTGCTGGTCGGTCACATCGGTGCAGGTGCCGAACCAATGCCGTGTGTTGCCCTGTGCATCGCGCGCCGCCACACCGCGCACGAGGAAGGGGCGGGTCTGGCCGTTGGCATCACCGATGGGAAACACCATCTCGAATGGTTCGCCCGAGACAAGGCAGGCTTCCCAACGTCGGATCACTTCCGGCAGATAATCGGACGGCACGAGCTTCTGCCAACGGCGGCCGCGCACTTCATCGAACTGGCGGCCGGTATAATCGTACCAGCGCTGGTTATACCAGGTGACATAGCCAGTGGGATCGGCGATCCACACCATCTGCGGAATAAATTCCGCCAATAATGGGAACATGTCGTCCGGCAAATCTGCCGGCAATCCACCGGGGGACGCATGACGGCCCCACCATTTTCTACTTGCCCGAGCGCTCATACCGATACCTGTTTTAGCACTACCTGGCGCAGGTAATGCCTTTTCATTGCCGACCGAGGATGGCCGGTAGTGAACGGAATGAAATGTTAGTCACCCTGTCGTCCGAAACAGCCTGCAGTTGTAACCCCTGCTTCGATTGTTTCGCGTGATTGATCGATAACTTACCAATTTTTAATCTGCAGCGCAAGCGGGAACCGCCTGTATTTAAGTAAAATTGAATAGTTTTTTACTATCTGCAGGTAATGTATTTATTCATTACTTGGGGAATACTTAAACGCGCGCAGTAATCAGAATGAAACCAGCAGTTGCAATCCACAAACGGAATCAGGCGGCATGAACGCCGCCTGACCCAGGGCTGGTTGCGCGCAGAATTTCGTTAGCGGCCCACGGCGGCGCCAGCACCGGCACCGACATTCACACCGCCAGCACCTGTGTTAACCCCGAGGCTACCACTGGTGCCGATATTGCTGCGGCGATTGGGCGTCGTTGCCGAACCTTGGGTTTGCGTGCGGGCACCGAGACCTGCATTGGTATCGACCTGATCCTTGCGCAGGTTTGCATCCGTATCCGAGCGCAGGTCCACGGCACCGGTACGCGGCGGATTTGCCCGTGTATCGGTACTGCCCTCAACATCGAGATCGCGTGCCTGGCTGCTTACCCGGCCATCGACATTGCTGTTTACGCGGGTGGTGCGGTTCGACTCCACATCGGCACCGACATCCAGTCCGGCCGTCGCGCCACGATGGCGATTTGGGCCTACATTCTGGATAACATCAGCGCTGGTTTCATTGGCGCTACGCACGCCCACCGCATGGGCGGAATAGACCGGGTTCAGCGAAATGGCACCCGCCATGGCCATGGCGAACAGTTTGGGCTTGGATTTTTTGAAAAAGCGGCGGCGGGGGGAAGGCTGATTGGGATGCATGTGATTCTCCATCATATACGTTTCGTTGAACGCTTCCCACCGGGTTAAAGTTGCTTGCCGAGTGAGTGGGTACGGCGCTGTGGTATGCGCCCCATCTAGCCGTGGCCGAGCTCAACATGCTATGCGCCGCTGGCAGCATCTTCTAAAGGCTGTATAAAGGAGGTTATGGCCCATAATTTGTATCATCTGCTGCATCGCTTACCCGCCGTCGTGGCATGGGAAACACCCCCAGCGCTCGAAGCACTGGCGCAGCAATTGGTGCAGTCCGGGCTGCTGCGCATCCAGGCCGATCATTACCGCAACTATGTACGCCACGGCACCAGCGACAGCGACCGCACTTTTACCGCGCGGCAGCTGACCGACCCCGCCCTTACCGCCGCTACCGAGCAGTTGCTGGCGCGATTGGTACCGCCAGCCGCCGGGCCTGCGGGCATTGCCGAATTACGGGCGCATTTGCGCCGCGAGTTGAAGAAAGCGCGCGGGGTATCGCCCGAGCATGAACTGCGTGTGGCGCGGCTGGTGGTGCAGGCCACCCATCCGGCGGTGCTGCGGCTCATCCTGCAATCGGGCACCGAGATTTTCGTTTCCTACGCGCATACGGTGGGCGAATTGCTGGCGGTGCATCAGTGGCAAACGCTTGGCTTTGCCGGAGGGTTGCAGGCGACTTCGGAGGAAAGCACGGCGGTCTATATTTCCTGTGGCGGCGATCCGTTCCATGGCGGTGCTGACAAAACCCATGTGACCGACGGATTTCCCGCCCTTGCCCGTATGCTGGTGATCGGTGCCCAGGAACTTGGGCATTACGCCGATTTGCAGCGCGATGCGGGCGGGCAGATTATCGGTCGCCATTCCCTCGACCCGGCGGTGCAGGCCGCCCGGCGGGCCGATCTGGCGCATCTCGCTGCCGTCACGCGGCGCGTCCAACAGGCAGGGCTTGCCGGACTTCAACGCGCCGAGCAGGCCGTGGCGTTTTACGCGCGACGGAAACTGCGCTTCACGCCGCCCTGGCTATTTCACCAGTTGCGCCGGTTACTGCATCGCTGGCGGTTTACCCGGCGTCTTGATCGGAAGCTGCGCTTTTCCACTTACCCGCCGCTATTTCACGGCGAAGCCTACGGGTTATTCCTCGCCGATATGGGGTTTAACCTCACCCCGCTTGCCGATGCCTATCGCCGTGACGACCCGGCCGAGGAAGAAGCCATTGCCTGTATCGAGGCGGTGGCGCGGGTGCCGCAACAGGTGCAGAAATGGGGCCATGCCGCCGTTCGCCTTGCCTGGCCGTCGCTCTACGCGGTGTATTACGAGCGGATTATTCCGGCCTGTATCGCGGCCTCCGGCTGGCGTGAGCCGGTCGCTCGCCCCGCCCGCCTGCAGGAACTGCTCCACTTTATGCGCCGCCGTTTCGGGGCACGCCCGGCCTATTTTCCCGAGCCTGGACAGGGTGTAAATTTTTAACCTCTTGAATTTATACTATTCTTGAACTGGATAATGATGCGTTTTTTGCCGGATTGTCACAAAAGCGTCATTGAATTCGGGTAGGATAACCCTAGGAGACACCAAGTATTCATGAGCTCAGGCGCGAACAATCCAGCAAATACCCCGGCCACCGGTAGCACCACCGGCAATCGCCCGTGGTATGAAACGATTGGCGCGATGTTCAAACCGAACCTTTCCCTCGGGGGGATTTTCTCGGGCCTGTTCTGGGCGGCCATTTTCGCCGGCATCGCCTATGTCGTGCTGAAAAACAGCAGCGGCCTGCGCGACATGATCGAGGAACGTTTCCCCATGGTCGCCGCCGGGCTGGAAGGCTTGCTCGGCCGCATGGGGCTTTCGCTCTTTCCCGATGCGATGGAAGATACGCTGCGCAACCGCAGCGCCAACGAAACCATCGACGGCAAGGATTCCGTGCGCGCGTTGCTGCAATCGCAGCTCGACGATGCACTCGATCCGCTGATCGAGGTGATCACCGCCGATGATGCCACCAAGAACCGTTTTCTCGACCTGGTGAAATCCGCCAATGGAAGCGTCACCAAAGACGCGTTCATGTCCGACAAAACGCTGTTCGCCCTCATGCAGCAGGAGCCGCAGCTGGCGCGCCGCCTGATCGCCGCGCTACCCACGGGCAAAAGCACTAACGAGGCCAGCAGCGCCGTGCTGAATGCTGTGCGCAGCATGGCGGGCGACGGGCGGCTGGCGCAATTGCTGGCACAGCCCGAATCGCGCCTCACCCTCGCCCATGCACTGGCCAAACAATGCGCGCCGATCCGCATCGATCCGGCGGCACTGGCCGATTACCTCGCCGCCACCGCGCTCGATGCGAACGGCCAGCTTACCGAGGGATTCCGGCAGTTTATCGATACCGCACTGGCGGCGGAAACCAATGCGCATCAATCCGCCATTCAGCTTATTCTTGCCCATATGGGCACCCACCCTGAGGCCACCCAGCGCCTGCTGCATGGACTCGACCTCACCAGTATCGAGGACGCGAAAACGCAGCAGCTACTGACGAACCTGAAGAAGCTCGATGCAGCAGGCTTCCGGGCCATCGCCGGCATCCTGCAAACCAACCCGGAGGCCGCCCAAATCATTGCCTCGGGCGATGAAACACGCATCACCGCCTATCTCGCCAATCATCCGCAATTGGCGCAGCAGATCGCCGATCAGACGCCGCAGCTTCTCACCTCGGGCCAGCGCGACGGGTTACGGCTGATTGCCGAGGCCAACCCTTCGGCCCGGCGCGCAATTGCGCAACTCAGCAATGCCGGGGTCGACCTCGCCAACGAGCAGCGCCTC
>DITH01000093.1 GCA_002422745.1 Alphaproteobacteria bacterium UBA6189 | reverse complement strand
TCGGTGACTTTTTGCACCAGGCCGGACGTGGCGCCCTTGTGCCAGAGCACCTTGCGTGAGCGGCTGTAATAGTGCGCTTCCCCGGTTTCGATGGTTTTCGTCAGCGCTTCCTCGTTCATGTAGCCGAGCATCAATACTTCGCCGGTTTTGGCGCTGGTGGTGACGCAGGGGATCAGCCCCTGTTCATCGAATTTCGGGGCCAGTTCGGTACCCTCTTCCACTTGCTCGATCGTGACGCGTTTTTGAAACATGCGGCTAACTCCTTTTACCAGTGGAGCAGTGATATAATGATTTTTCCGCAGCAATCCAGCAGAAAGGCACTGAAAAGCCGGTTATACGCCTAAAACGGCTGGTATTCGCGCACGCGCTCGCCCAAGCTTTTCTCAGGCGTGGGCACCGGCGTAATGGGCATGCGCTCGTTATACACGCAGAGAATTTCCGGGCCGCGACGCAGGGTAAAGCGTGGCGACACCCGCTCGATCACCACGTAATCGCCGCGCTTGCGGAAATTGACCAGTTCTTCGTTCCCCGCCGAATCAATGTGGAAAAAGGCAGGAATTTCGGCGTTCTGGTCGCGGAATTCGAAATAGGTGAATTTGCCATCGTCGAAAATACGCACGGGCTCAATCACCGTCGAGCCACGAATGGTGTATTTGAAGTTCATTTTATCGGCATCGCGCTCGAGATCAGGAAACGGCTCGTACTGCGCATAATCCAGCGCGCTGGTATCGCTTTGCGGGTATACGAAGCGCACCACAAAAATCATCTCCGCTGAGCGGATATCCTGCGTTTCCTCGGCATGCAGCTCAAACAGATACGAGCGTTGGTCGGTAATGACGGTCATGTTGGTCATGGCGTTTTGCTCGATCGGCTTTAAAAATAGCCGGTTACCGGCGGGATTTACCATCCACGCCAATGAATCGCCAATTGAAACAGTGAGGATTTTCTCGTCCGTCGCGAATTCGATGGTCGACTGGTAGCCGTAATGGCCGATGAACTGGTATACTTCATTGGGGCTATAACGCAGGGTGCGAATGCGGCTATCGGTCGCCAGCGGCCGAGGCTTCTGCAACGCTTCCGCGGCCAGCGGCAGTGCCACCATGGCCATTGCCATCAGCATCAGGGCAAGGTTACGGCGTTTGGCTGACAGCATAATTCACTACCTTAAACTGCGGTTCTTCCACGGAAAGGTATTCCTGCCCGGTCGCATTATCCACGCCCCCCGTCACCACCATCGGACTATAGTAGTAGGAAACTCGTGCCGTCCACTGCGTTTTAGCCTGGCTGCCAATCCCTTCTAAAATTGTGGAAAACTTCACTTCTGCCTGGCGGACATCGCCCTCGCCCGGCAGCAGGGTTATGCCGTATAAATCGACCACCCGCCGCCCTTTTTGGCCAAGGATATTCGCCGGGCTACGAGGATTTTGCGGCCCGTAAAGCGCGTCGTACCCCGCCAACACGGTGGGGTCGGAATGTGCGCGCACAAACGCCATGTCGGCGGCAAACTCACCCGCCGCATAGGATTCGCGCTTCACCACATAATTAGCAACCATGAACTCGGCCAGGGCAGCGTTGAGGGGCTTATCGCGGGCCCGAAGCCGAGCGATGGAGGGAATTTCGCTATCCAACGCTGGCGTGGCAATCATCACCGGAGGGCGCGCCGTAATAGGTAATAGCCCACCTACCGCCAAGAACCCGACAATAGCGATCACCCCGGCGACCACCGCCACCAGCAGAAATACGCAACGCTCCGCGATCGGCGACAGGTACATGGTCTGATACCAGCGGCGCGCTTCGTCGAAATACCGGCCCGAACGGATCAGTTCGGCCACTTCCTGTTGTTCATTGCCCATGGGCGCCCGGCGGAAATTGAATTAAATGTTAATAAATTAGATGCAGTGTAACTGCCTCTATGCTATTGTAAACCTTCATTCGGCAAAGAAGAAGAAACGCCGGGTCATTTCACGAATGTGGGTGCATGATTCCGACAATGGGGAGCAGATTTCGCCTAGCAGTATTCGTCGCGTTGCTGGTTGCGTCTAGCGGCGCGAATGCGCAAGTCTGCTCGGAGGACGGATCATCGGGCACGGGCCTGCCATGCGATATGCGCTATCGCGACACCGAACTTAGCTGCCTGACCACCTACGAAGCGGAAGACAAGCACGACCGCGCGCTGCAACTACCCAGCATGTTTCCTTCCTGCCCGGCCGAGCCGATGCCGATGAAGGAAACCGAACTGCGTACTTTCAAGGAGCTCTCGCCCTATCTGTACGCCTACCCGCGCGACCCCGCGGATAAGGACCTTCCTTACCGTGGATTTCTTATGCGTGGCACACCGGGCGACCCCAGCCAGACCTTCGCCATGGTGGGTGAGGCCCCGGCGGGGGTAAAAAAACAGAATACCTGCGTTAACCAGATCAGCTTCGACACAGGTTCGGTCGAAGATCAGGCAAAGCTGGTGCGGCTACAACTCGATAACTGCGCCAACCAGTTTGTGTTACAGGCCGCGATTTACCCCTACCAGAAAGATTATTCGCAGCTTACCTGCCAAACTGAGAGCCTGCCGGGTCAGCCTTCGCGCCGCTGCGAGCAGGCCGACCTTTGCCAGCCGCTCGAGATGAAAGAAACGCCCAAGCAAGAATATATGGCGTCGGATTATTTGCTCGCCGCATGGAAAAAACTGCTGCAAGACCCCTCCTACCGCAAAACCCCGGGGGCCGAGAAAGAGCCGCATTTGCCTGAAGGCATCACGCTGGAAAAACCTATCGCGCCGCCGACCATTCAGCAGATTCGCCTGAACTCGCTGGCAGCCACACCGTATGAAGAGATTATCGACCCAAGCCACCCCTTCTCGCCACGGTGGGATTTTAAATATAACGAGCGCGCGCATTATTCGCCCAAGGTGGCCGATTACCAGTCGCGCTACCACGACAACGAAAAGGCCGTGTACTGCGCCGGTAACCGCGCCGATTCCGGTAATGCCCAGCAGGATAAGGATTACAAGGTCGATGTGTTGGAGTTCCGCCGCGAGCCGTTCGATAAAGGCATCAACGGCCGCATTGATTTCAACAAGGCCTGCTATAATGACCGGCAAACCTACAGCGTGCCGATCGCCTCGCCCGCTTTCGCGCAAATGGTGGCCAAGTCGTATTGCTACCGTGTGGACTGGCCACCCACGCCAACCGACCCTGGGCAAGCGACCCGCCTGCCATGCTGGCAATGTTTCGGCCTTAACCCTGGCCAGAAGGTAGACGATGCCTCGACCACCCCACCCTGCACCACCCGGTACGATGGCAGCGACCGCTCTATCGAGAAAAAATCATCCATCAACGGCCCTTTCCCCGGCGGGCTGAACAATACTAAGCGTACCGCACGCTGCACCAGCAATGTAGGAGAGACAAAAAAGCCGATTACCCAGCTCTGCGCCGATTTGCGCGCGCCCTACGTGCCGCTCAACAAGCTGAAAATGCGCTACCATAACCCCGAGGGCAACCAGTCCACCCATGGCGGACCGGACACGGTCGTGCTGAAAGACGGCGTGCAGGAAGGCATGTGGCACACCGAATATTTCGACGGCCATATGCCCTATCCGCGCTTATGGGACACAGGTAGCTCTATCCAACGCTATGCGGTGGCCGAGCAGCAGGACCCGCTCGACGACCTCGGCCAGTATACCGCCATTGTGGGCGTCGGACGTGAAGCCGCGCCCGTGTCGGTCAATAACAGCTTACCCGCCAAGGAACAGAAACGCGACGAGCGCTGCCTGCTTGGCGGTTGGGGCGAGAATGTCTCGTTCGGCCCGGCGCGCATCGAGATTCCCGATCCGGTGACCAGTTGGACGGAGCTGAAGCTGTACCAGGCCAACACCACCCGCGAAACGCGCGTGGTCTGCCTCGGCCGCTACGAGAAGGCCTTCAAGCATCGTAGCAACGAGAATATCCTGCTAATGGCGGGCGGGGCCACCACCAGCCTGATCGTACGCACCGAGTGCGATCTCGACGATAATGGCCGCACCGTACCGGGCACCTGCGAAAGCAAAACCGTCGCCGAGCTAAAAGAAACCGGCACACAGAGCGGCACGACGGATGGCAAACGCTGGTCGAGCATTCAGTATGTGCGCGACAATTACCCGCTCGCCTGGCGCGGCTATATGAGTGCCGACGATGACGCCACCCGCTTCCCGAATCTCGGCGGCAACGCGCCGGTGATTCGCGGGCTCGATAACGCGCAGTGCGGCGATTTCATTTTAATGCCGCAGGGCGGTGCCGAAGCAGATAGCGATCGCCCGGGCCTACCGAAAATTGCCCGTGTTTATTGCGAGAAAGGCAAAAAAACCGAGAAAAGCGTTAGCGCCGTGCGTTGCGCGGATAAAAGCTGCTTCATTACGGTCGAGGAAACCGACAATGGCAAATGGCCCGATGTGTGCGGCACCACGCAGATGATCGGTGAAATGAAGCGACGGCAGATCTATAAACCCGGTAGCCTGCGCGACGGTGCGGCCGACGAAGCCAAACGCATCGGCTGGACGGCGAGCTGCGAGGATACGGGCCTGAGCGAGTGCGAAATGGAGCCTTGGGACGAGCTGGAATTATACCGCCCGGTCGAACATGTCATCACGCGGAGCCCGCAATGATGCTGCGTTTGCTTATCCCCTTGCTCCTTAGCGTCCCCGCCCTTGCTGCCGCGCCGGATTATTGCGGTTCGCTCAACCAGCAAAGCGCCGATAATGTCGGCAAGGAATTCACACCCGAGCAGCTGGTGAGCTGCATGCATCATGGCATCGACCCGCCCGTATCCTGGCGGCCCGATGAAGGACGCGGCGGAGCAGCGCGTGCTGGCGGCGGCGGCGGTTTTAACATGACCACCATGGCCGCACCGGAGGATTCCCCCGGCAAGCGCAACGCAGCAGCCAGCATCAGCCAGCAGGATTTCGAATTCTCGATGAAATTTCCGCCCTGGGCAGGCTTTCCCTGCCAGTGGCCCGGCGGGGTCAATATCTGTAATGGCGACGACGATGGCGATAGTGGCGAAGAAACCGGCGGCACCGATGGCGGCGCGAGCAGCGGTAACAGCACCTGCCCGATGGCGACCGATACCACCGGTATTTTCGGCGAAAAAACCACCCTCAGCGGCAGTGCAAGCCCGCAGGCCGCGTGCGGTGCGGCGGTACCGCTCACCACCTACCAACTCACGGTAAGCCACAACCCGGTGGGCATGGTGTCGACGGAATATGGCAGCCCCTATCTGTGGGCGTATAAACATACCGGCAACGGCAATTTCGGCGCAGTGCGCGCTGAGCCCTATGCGTTGCCTACCTATTTATGCAGTTTCGATGCGGCGAGCGAAGAATGGGTAAAAACCACCGATCTCAGCGCACCGATTGCACAAATGATCGTGTATAACAGTAAGGCCAATGCCCTCGCCATCCGCCTGATTGACGACGCCGGCAGCCAAAACCCGCTTACCTATAATCCCAATGCCAGCCCGGAGAAATATCTGGTGGTGCCGCTTTCGGGCGGGGTACCGCAAGTGCCCGCCAATTGCGCCAACGAAGCCGATGTTTATAAAACCATGAGCGCGCTGGGCGACGTGATGTTCGAAACCTCGCTCACGCCGGGCTGCGAAGCTTCGGCCACTGATTGCGAACGGCTGGGGTTGAGCACCGCACCCACCTCGCCCGCCAACTGTGAAGCGGTGACCGTGTATCCCGCGCAGGAAGTGAGCGCCGACGCGCCGGAGCAGGAAACATGTAAAGACACCACGCAAATCATGGTAGTCGACCGGCCAAACCTGCTTTACCCACCGGGCAGCACGCCGCAAACCGGCGCGATCGCCGGGCGCTCGGGCGTCATGGCCGCCACGGTGGAAGGTAGCAGTGTCTATACCGCCTCGGGCAGTATTGTGCAGATTAACCGTAGCGGCCTCACCTACCATGTGCCAGATGGCGGCATGCTGGTATTGCCGCAAGGCGCCAAGCTCATCATGAACGGCCCGGCCAGTATCGATACCGCTTCGGGTAGCATTACGCTCACCCATGGGGGCGAAGTGCGCGATGCCAGCGGCACTACCACCAGCACGTACAATGAAGCGAGCACCATCAGCCCCGGCCTTGCCTGGCCGCTGGTGCTCCAGCTCAACCGAAATATTGCGTTGCCGCCCGGCTATTATTTGCCGACGCAGCCGAACCCGTATCTGGTAGCGCCGGTGGTTAAGCCGTAGCGAAATAGGCTTCGGCCTGCTCAAGCCCGGCCAGATCGCCTACATTGATCCAGCTTCCATCATACACCAGCGCGTGGATACGCTGGTACCAGCCATCCGGCCCAACCCGCTGCTTCCACAATGCGCTGAGCGAGAACGTATCGCCGGGCGCGTCGGCAAAAACGCGCGGATGCATCAACTGCACACCGGTGAAGACATAGTCGGCCACCTCGCCCGTCTGCGGGCGGCGGATGCACCCGGCATCGAGCATGAAATCGCCCGCACCCTGCCAGCCAACCGCCCGCGCCCGTGGCACCAGCAGCATGACAAAATCCAGATTATCGGCCCATGCTTGAGCGAGCTGGACTACCGGGTGCGGCGCATGTGCCGCATTCACCAAAATCGCATCGCTGTTCATAGTAAGGAAGGGCTTATCGCCCAGTAACGGCAGGGCCTGCAGCACGCCGCCACCGGTTTCCAGCGGCGGATCACCCTCGCGCGACAAGCGGATGTGCGCCCGGCCTGCAAGATGCGCCTCGAGCTGCTCGGCACGGTAGGAGCTATTCACCACCACACGGCGGATTCCGCCTGCGTTCAGCCAGTCGAGATTCCAATCGATCAGCGCTTTGCCCGCCACTTCAATCAACGGCTTGGGTCGCTCGTTGGTGAGCGGGCGCATGCGTGTGCCAAGCCCGGCCGCCAGAATCATCGCGTGGGTAATTTTCATGGCGCGATGCCTCCGATACTCACATCGGCCGAGAAGTCGCCCCGCCAGGCAACCGGCACATGCGCGTCAACAAAAGCACGCACAGGCGCCAGCGCAGGGTGGGCAAGGTCGCGCATGAAATGTCCCCATACGCGGGGCAGATAATCGAGGTAGTGCGCTTTACCGTCGCGCACGCACAAGCGGACAAATATACCAATAATCTTGGCGTTGCGCTGGGCCGCCAGCACGGCATAGCGGCGGGTAAAATGTGCTTCCGGTTCGCCGCTGGCTTGGAGGTAATGCTGCCAGCATCGCCGGACTGTATCCGCGCTAACATCGCGCCGCGCATCTTCCAGCAGCGAGGCGAGGTCATACGCCGCATCGCCCCACAGCGCGTCCTGGTAATCGAGCATCGCCACCGCATCGATGCCCGCTGCGCCCTCCAGCCATAGTAAATTATCGGCATGGTAGTCGCGATGCACCAGGCATTGTTGTTTCAGCCCGGCATTGGCCAGTACGGCTTCCCAACAGGAAAGCCAATCGGCGCGCAGCGTTCTGGCCTGCTCGATGCCATGCAGTTGCGGCAAGAACCATTCGGCAAACAATCCGGCCTCGCGCCGATACACGGCCATGTCGTAGGCCGGCAGCTCCGGACGCTGCGTGGCCGAGGCACGAGCCAGCACCAGCAACGCTTCGGTCGCGGCGAGGTATAATTCCGCTTCACGAGCAGGCTGGTCTTTCAACAGCCGTGTGAACGACGCATCGCCCAGATCCTCGAGCAGCAAAAACCCCTGCGCCCTATCGGCCGCTATAATCTGGGGTACCCGCACGCCGCACGCTGCCAATTGTTCGGTCACGCGCACGAACGGCGCGACATCTTCCCATGGTGGCGGCGCATCCATCAGCACGGCGTGGCGGCCATGCCATTCAACCCGCTCGTAACGGCGGAAGCTGGCGTCGCCCGCCAGCATGCGACGGGTGGCCCCCACCCAACCCGCTTGAACCAGGAAAGCGTCCATCGCTTGGCCCCGCTCCGCACGTGTGGGAACGCGTTTGGCATTCATACCCATTCCTTTTCGCTATAGATCGTGACGTCACGGCTGCCGTCGGCTGCCAGTGTGAATTCCAGCATGGCGGTAAACGGGATGGGTGTGTTGCCCGCATGTTCCGGCCATTCGATCAGCACCAGATGCTGCCATGCCTCCTCAAGTCCGAGTTCACGCAGGGCGCTTTCCTCCTCGACGCGGTAAAGGTCATAGTGCCAGATTTCACCGAACGGCGCCGGATAGGTTTGCAGCAGGGTGAAGGTGGGACTCGCCACCTCGACCGGCACATCGAGAATGGTCTGGATCAATGCGCGTGCGAACGCGGTTTTTCCGGTACCGAGCGTACCTTTCAGCCCCAACACATCGCCTGCGCCTAATTTTGGTGCTATCCGTTGCGCTAAAGCCACCGTGGCGTCCATCGTGGGGAGAGAAATGCGCGTTTGCATGGGCTAGTCGCGCTCGTCAATCCACGCCATTTGAATGGCTTCGAGGATTTTTTCGTTACACCCGTTCGGGTCGTCGCTGAACCCGTCGAGCGCTACCACCCACTGGCGCAAATCGGTGTATCGCAGGTTCACATTGTCGGCTTCGGGGTGGGTTTCCTCGAGCGCAATTGCAATTTTATTTACATCTGTCCAACGCATGGTAATCTCGCTTTCGCCGTTAACGTTCCTTTAAAACAAAAACGATACACATACAACATACCGCGCAGAATCGAGGAATTTCTCATGGCGATCAATCGCAATATGCCTATCCTGATCGTGGACGATTACAAAACCATGCTCCGGATCGTTCGTGGACTACTTAATCAACTCGGCTTCACCAATATCGATGAAGCGACCGATGGCACCATGGCTTGGGATATGGTGCAGAAAAAACCGTATGGCCTGATTGTTTCCGACTGGAACATGGAGCCGATGTCGGGCTTTGAGTTTTTAAAGCTGGTGCGTGGTAACGAAAAAACCCGTGCCCTGCCCTTCATTATGGTGACGGCGGAAAGCAAAACCGAGAATATCATCGCCGCCAAACAAGCCGGCGTCAGCAATTACATTGTTAAACCGTTTAATGCGGAAACGCTAAAACAAAAGCTGCAGGCCGTTTTTGGGCCTATGTAAGCAGTTAGGGAGAGCTACGCACATGCCGAAACAACCCACCACTCAGGATCTTGAACGTGAAATCGAGAACCTGGCCGAGTATATCAACCAGGCGAAACTCGAAATCGCGGCTTTCGCACGCCCGACGGAAGAAACCGGCAGCGAGAAAAACCTGTCGCATGCCCAGCTGGAATTGACGGAAGTGGTGCGCCATACCGAAGAAGCTACCAACACGATTATGGATAAAGCCGAGGCGATCATGAATGCCGCCGGCAGCCTGGGCGATGCCGGGGCGGGCATCAGCAATAACGCGATGGAAATTCTCGAAGCATGTAGTTTCCAGGACATTACCGGCCAGCGCATCAAGAAAGTACTTAAAACCATCGAACAGATCGAACTGCGCGTCGGCAACCTTATCAAGCTGTTCGGCGGCCATATGCCGGAAGGGTTTAAATTCGGCGAAATCGACACCGGTGCTCGCCGTGCGGATGAAGAATTGATGAATGGGCCACAACTTTCGAAGGACAAACCGTCGCAGGATGATATCGACAAGCTGTTCGCCCAGTCGTAATTCGCCGTGGCCAACAGCCACGAAATACTTGCGTTGTTTCACCTTTCCTTGATGATGGGACGTTAACAAGAAACGTTCCATGCTACTGCACCGAAACATCCGTCCTCGCCATGCTATCCTCGTTGCCCTGATGGCCCTTGCCGTCAGCACCGCTGCCTATGCGGCGGGCGTCACGACCCAGGCGCGGCGCGACTTCCAGCGCGTCCTGTTCGATTTCGGCGCGCCCGCCAGCCTACAAGTCGGTCAGGACGGCACGACCGTCACCTTACAGTTTAACCGGCCGATGGAAGCGAACGCTCCGAATGTTATCGGTGCGCTGAAGCCCTATGTCACCGGCGCGACGCTTTCGCCGGATCGGCAATCGATCACGCTCATCCTAAGCCAGCCATACCGGGTGCGGCAATTCATCAGTGGCGACCAGGTAGGAATTGACCTGCTGACCAGCCAATTGCAGCCTCCCGCTCCGCCACCAGTACCCGCACCATCACCCGCACCTGAACCTGCTCCGGTGGCTGCGCCTGCCCCGACACCTGAACCTGCTCCTGAACCTGTTGCCGCGGCGCCTGCACCCGAGCCGACCCAGATACGCGCGCGCCCGGCTGAGCCCGATTTGCTCAGCACCAAACCCCGTGCGCCGGAACCCGCGCCAGGGCCGGTGACAGAAACACCTCCCGAGCCAACTGCGCCGGAGCCGGAACCGTTGACGGACGCTCCCGCCACGCCAGCCCCCACCATGGCCGCTGCACCAGCGGATCAGGCGCTACTCACTACTAAGCCGGCACCCGAAGTGGGCCCGGCGGCGGAGGAGCCATCGAGCTTACTCACCACCAAATCGCCTGACCCTCTACCTTCGCCGGTGGAAGCGGTGGAACCGCTGGCGCAAGCCCCGTCCGAAGCGGAAAGCCCGCCATCGCCCGAAGTCCCGGACGTTGCCCCTGAGGCCATGGAGCCGGAAGAAATCGAGCCCGAGCAAGCCGCGGCCGAAATCGAGTTACCTGCGCCCGACCCCGATAAACCGTTCCTGGTGCAGGTACAAAAAACCAAACAAGGCAGCGATATTCTGTTTCCCTGGGGGGTACGCACCGCTGCCGCCGTGTTCGAGCGTGCCCGCGATATCTGGATTGTGTTTAGCCATGAAGCCGATGCCAAGCCCGATTTACTCGCTTCCGTGTTGCCCAAACCCGTGGTGAAGGCGGAGCAATTCCGTTATCCCGGGGCAATGGTATTGCGCCTTACCACCGATGGCAGCCTGCACGCTACCGCACGGCAGGAACCGGGAAGCTACGAGTGGATCGTTCAGTTGAGCCCGCGGCAAGCCGAGCCGACACTGGATATTCCCGTCACCGGCCTGCAGGAGAATGAGGAACACCAATTGCTGCTCAAGGTGTTTGATACTGCACCTGCTCTTGCGTTTTTCGATCCCTCCTATGACGACCGGCTGGTAGTGGTTCCCACCTTCGAAGCCGGACGCGGCATCCGTGGCCGCAAACAGTTTCCGGAATTTACCATCCTACCTACCCAGCAAGGGGTAGCCGTCGTTTCGCAACGCCCTGATTTGCAGGCTAGCAAGCAACGTACCGGCACTGTTCTGACCGCAAGCGGCGGACTGGCCGTGTCGGATAATTTGCCCATTTTCACGCCCGATGCCCGCCCCGTGCCGGGTGCCAGCGCCGCCGCAGATGTGGCCCTGCCCTACGACCAGTGGTATGTGCCGGCCAGTGCATTCACCGAGGAGCGCGCGCTGCGCCAACGCGCGCTGGCCAATGCCAGTCCGGCTCAGGAAGCCGATGCGGCTTTACGCATGGTGCATCTGTATCTCGGCCAGGGCATGGCAGCTGAAGCATTGGGTTATCTTGAACTGATCGCCGAAAAACATCCGCGCTTTTTCAAACAACAGCAATTGGCTCTGCCCATGGCCGCCAGCCAGGTGCTGCTGAAACGCCCCGTGGCGGCGGCAAAAACGATTGCCGATGCCAGCCTCAAAGGATCAGCCGAGGCACAGATGTGGGCGAAAATGATTCGCGGCATGCAGCCGGCGCAAATGGAGGCGCTAAGCACCAAACCCACCAACGAGCAGATGATGAAGCTTCAGCAGGAAGCGGCAGCGCGGGCAATCGAGAACGGTGAAGAAGCGCCTGTCGCCCCGCCGCCTCCCAGCGCAGCAGCCGACGAACCTTTCGATTTTCTGGGCTATAACCGGCGCTTCATTCGCTATTACCCGCCGCGCATTCGTCAGGAACTGGCGGTGTTGGCTGCCGAACGTTATCTACAGCAAAACAAGGCCGAAGAAGCGCTAAAAATATTCGACACACTCAGCCGCGATGGCATTCTCGGCCCGGTGCAGCGTTACGCCGAATATGTCCTGGCCCGTGTCGGCCAGCAAAAGGGCGAAACGGAGGCAGCGCTACAGATATATGATCGGTTAAGCCAGCAATACGAGAACCCCTATATTGAGGTGCGCGCCCGTTACGACGCTGCCATGCTGCGCTATCGCAATGAACTGATCACCGCCGATGCCGCCGCCGAAATTTTGGAATCCCTGCGCATGCGCTGGGGAGGCGACCGTTTGCAGCGCGATATCCTCACCACCCTGGCCAACCTGTATAAAGATCACCAGCGTTACGACGATACGCTGCGCACCTGGAAATATTTTATCGAAGCTTTGCCTGAAGATCCCGACACGCTCGTGATATCCGGGAATATGGCGGAATTATTCAAAGAACTATTCTTAGACGGCCTGGCCGACGATATGTCGCCCCTCAAGAGCCTGGCACTTTTTTATGAATTCCGCGAACTGACACCCATCGGCGACAAAGGCGACGACATCATCCAACGTCTGGCCGACCGCCTGGCCGCGGTCGACCTGCTCGACCGTGCCACGCAACTGCTGGAGCATCAAATCAAATTCCGCATTAGCGGTAAGGAACGTGCCCGGGTCGGCGCGCGGCTTGCCTTGCTGTACCTGCTCAATCGCCAGCCCGCCGAGGCCCTGAATGTACTGGAAATCACCAATTACGGTGAAGCCGGGCTCGATCTGCGGCGTCAGCGTATCCAGCTTACGGCACAGGCTCTAAGCAATCTGGAACGACACGAAGAAGCGCTTAGCATGCTGTTTCACGACGACAGCCGCGAGGCCGACCTGTTACGGCTTGATATCCTATGGGCCATGAAAGACTGGCCGAATGTGATCAACCAGGGGGAAGATATCCTCTCCGAACGCTCCAACCTCACCGCCACCCTGACCGAGCGCGAGACCGAAATTCTCATGAAGCTTGCACTGGGCTACAGTTTCGAAGGCGACCTTACCCAGCTGCGCTATCTGCGCGATTATTATACCGGCTCANNGCTTGCTGGCCGAAGGGTCCTACAAACAAATCTTTGATTTCCTGACCAACGACACTGCCCCGCTCGCGCCGGAGGATTTCCAACTGGTCGCGCAACAGATCAGCCGCACGGAAAGCTTCCTCGATATGTTCCGTAAGCAAATCGCTGCCGGTCGCTTGAGCGAAACGGTGCAGGAATAGTCGCCGCGGCACACCCGCTGGCCGATTGCCACTCCTATCCGCACCTGCTACAGTAGGGTAATGGTGATTTTCCGCATTATCTTCAATCTCTTCCGGTTAAGCCTAGGTCTTTTCACGCGCCTGCTTTGGCTGCCGGTTATCCTGATTACGCGTAACCTGTTCCTGGTGATTCTTTTGGTGATCGCCGTACTGATTTACCGCTATTTTGCAGCGGGGGAATCGCCGCGTGAAGTAACACCTGCCCCGGTGAGCCAACCGGCCTCGGCCATCACGACGCCTTCGTCCGGCCAGGCAAATCAGCCGGTGCGGGTGGATCCGATTATGCGTAACGAAAATGGCGACAGCGCTTTTGCGACTGATCTTTATGCTGCGATGAGCGAAGAGGAACGCGCCCTTTACAGCCAGCATTTTTTCTACGCCATGAGTCATATGCCCAACGGTCAAAGCCATGGTTGGAACGGGGGAAATATCGAGGGTGTACTAACCCCCAACAACCGCTTCACCAATAGTTACGGCACGGTATGCCGCCAGTTCTCCGAACGCTGGAAAGTCCATGCTATTCAGCAGACCCTCACGGGCACTGCCTGCCAAAAACCGGGCGGCGGCTGGTGCAAATTGCGTCCCAACGCGACACCCGCCTGCGGCCTCGGCGGCAAGCCGGGCTTCTGGCAGCAAATCAAAAACCTATTTTAATCGCGGCGATTACTGATCCGTGCTCAGGCCCATTTCTTCGGGACTGAAACGTTCGGTGCTATTGCAAAACTGACAATGCACGCTGATTTCGCCGTCGACCACCATATCGGCACGGTCTTCCAACGGCATGCTCAGCAATAAATCATTGATACGCTGCCGCGAGCACCGGCAGCCGGTGGCGAACGGTTGCGGCGGATAGACCCATACCCCATCCTCGTGGAAGAGTTGGTAAAGCAGCGTTTCGCCTTCGAGCAGTGGGTCAAGCAATTCCTCGGGCTTGACGGTGCCGGCCAGGGCAACACTGGTGCGCCAGCCTTCCTCCTGCTCGTCGGTCGGCTGGGTGGATAGCCCGCCTTCGCCCGGCATGCGCTCAAGCATGAAGCCGCCAGCCTGCCAGCCTTTCTCCTCACGGTTAACCGCCAGTGTTAGCAGCACATCGAGTTGCTGGGAGTAGGTGAAATAATGCAGCAACGCATCAGTAATGGTTTCACCTTCCAGAGCCACCACGCCCTGGTACCGCTGCATGCCCTCACCGGGATCGAGCGTAATGGCGAGGTAGCCGCCCTCACCGATCATTTCGGCCGGGCTGTAATGCGGCTTTTCCCAGGTTGCTTCGGGCTTTACTTCGGCAAAGCCGCGTAGTTGCCCACCGTATGCTGCGTCAACCACCATCAACGATACCGGCCCATTGCCACGCAGTTGAATGGTGAATATCCCTTCCTGTTTCAGATTGGTGCTGAGCATGGCGGCAACCAGCAACAGCTCGCCAAGCAACTTGGCCACCGGTTCGGGATAGGGATACCGTGCTAAAATCGTATCGGCCACCGGGCCGAGCCGCACTAAACGTCCGCGCGCGCCTTCAGCCTCGCGTAGGAACGGAATAACATAATCGTTTAAACGCTGCATGGCGGCGGCTTAGCGCATGTGCCGCGCCATGGCCAGCATTTTCCGTCTCTGCGGTCAGATCATCGTGGCGGAATAAAGAATGGTGACTACCAGTAGCGCACCCACTGCCAAATGCGATGCCCGGGCATCATCCCGACGCATATCCGACATCAAACGCTGCAATCGTTTCGATTTCATACTTGCCTACCCTGATGCAAAATGAAGCAACACAACTTCGTTTCGACCACATGCGCTTTATAGCGCTTTTCTTTTGTGCTGTGAGGCGTATCAGAAAATCCTTCCGGCGTCAAAACGAAACCTCGCAGATTGGCCCTGAGCGCGGATTCTCAGCATCACATACAACCCATCAGTTGCATGCATGCCCTCCAACGATTGCTTTTGGTTGCGGCAGCCATGCTTGCGCCATGCCGGGTTTTCGCGCAAAGTCATCGCATGGCAACGGTGCATATTATAGGTGCAGGGGTGAGTGGGCTGGCAGCGGCAACGCTGCTGGCCGAGCGCCACGTGCCGGTGAAACTTTACGAAGCGAGCACCCATGCCGGCGGTCGCTGCCGCAGCAGCCAGCATCGCAGCCTCGGCACGGTGGATCATGGGTTATATGTAACCAGTCCGGCCGATACACAATGGCAGCGTTACCTGACACGCATCGGCGCGAGCGATGCAACCGTTACCTTCGCCGCGCCACCGCTTCCGCGTGCGCCACTGGCTGATTATGCGCAGGCATTGCTTATGTTGGGGGGGCACGGACAAGTAAGCCAGTTGCCGGCAGAAAACTGGCTGCGCGAAGGGTGGCTGGCGCCATGGGTGCGCGGCATTTTCGGCCAAGCGATGGAGCATATGCCCGTGGGTGCGCTTCGTCACCAATGGCGCCGTCTGTGCCGTCGTCACCTCGCCATGGCGGCGCGTCAGGCAAGCGAGGATTATATTTCTCCCGCGCTATCGACGCTGGAAGCATGGGGCGGCAGTGTGTATTTCGGCCATGCGCTAAGCAAGCTGGAGTGGGACGGCGCCCGCCCGACGCACCTGCATTTTGCGCGCAAGAAAATTCCATTGGCACCGGATGATATCATCATCCTTGCTGTCCCGGGGCCAATTGCGCATGGCTTACTGCCATCCCTGCCCGTCCCGTTACCGATGCAGCCAGCCATCACGGTGCATTTTCACAGCCTCCATCGCGAAACCGTTCCGTCGCTTGTATTTCCGGTGGATGCCCCGATGGATATGATTCGTTATAGTGCAGAGCGCATGAGCGTGAGTATCCGTGTGGCGACACGTGCCTGGCCCCGCAGCGACGGGGCGATTGCCGCCCAGTTATGGCGCGCGCTGCAGCAATTGCACCCGTATCTGGCGCAGCTGCCTACCCCACCACATGTGGTGATCCGCGAGAAACAGGCCGGGCATACGGTAGCGCCTCTTACCCCGGTGGACGCGCAACAGGGCGCCATTATCCTCGCGGGGGACTGGCTTGATCCGCTGCAGCCTGCCACGCTGGAAATCGCGACTGCCCACGGCCACCGTGCAGCAGAGCTTGCGATGGCGCAATTGCCGCAGAAACATCGCCCTACCCAACAGCATTTTTATTTGAATTCGCGCAACTGACTCCCTAGATTGACCACGAGAGGAGAATGGCATGGGCATGTCACGCCGCGATTTTATGCGTATCACACTGGCATCCGCCAGCATGATGGCGTTACCGCACACAGCCCGCGCCGCTTCCTTACCAACCAACGTAAAAAAAGAGGCACTTCCTATGGCTTTCACCCTTCCTCCGCTACCGTATGACAAGTCCGCGCTTGAGCCGCATATTTCGGCTCAGACGCTGGAATTTCACCATGGCAAACACCATCAGGCCTATGTAACAAAAACCAACGAGCTGGTAGCGGGCACGCCGCTGGAAGGCAAGCCACTCGAAGATGTGATCGTCGCCGCATGGAACGATAAGAATCAGGTGTTGTTCAACAACGCGGCCCAGGTGTGGAATCACACGTTTTTCTGGAGCTGCATGAGCCCGAACGGCGGCGGCAAGCCCACCGGCAAACTGGCTCAGCAAATCGAGAAGGATTTCGGCAGCTACGAAAAATTCGCCGAAGCATTCAAGCAAGCCGGCGTCACCCAGTTCGGCTCGGGCTGGGCATGGCTCGTCGCCGATGCGTCGGGCAAATTATCGGTCACCAAAACGCCGAATGCCGAACTACCGATGGTGACCGGCAATACGGCGATTCTCACCTGCGATGTGTGGGAACACGCCTATTACCTTGACTACCAGAACCGCCGTCCGGATTTCCTCACCACCTTCCTTGAAAAGGTCGTGAATTGGGAATTCGCCGCCGAGAATTACGACAACCTCGCCGCCCAACAGGCGGCCTAAGGTTTCCTGCGATACCAGAACCGCCCGCCGTTCGCACCGGTGGGCGGTTTTTTTATGGTTGCGGCAAAAGCAGTAGCGCGGCCACGCGGCGTTCTTCGGCCAGCAGTACATTAAACGTGCGGGCGGCTGCACCCGTGGCCATGGCATCGACCCCTACCCCACGCGCTTTGAGCGCTGTGCGCAACGCCGGGTCGAGCATCACGTGGGTGGCGCCGGTACCAATCAGCAAAATTTCCAAAGGCGGCTCAAGCGTCCAGAGCCGGTCGAACGCATCGATCTGTAAGGTCTCAAGCGTGGTGGCCGCGACCGGCGACGTGACAAGCGGGCTTACCAGCACGCTCGACGCATACTCGACGCCTGCGACGCGAAAGCCCGCGGGACCATAGGATTGCACGAGTTGCGCCGTCTCGGCGGTGGCGGGGGTGATATCTTGCATGGGGCTAGTGCTAATGGTTAGTACTAGCCATTGTCAATGCCGGTACTAGATCGGCACGGTTTTCGGGCGGGTGCGCCGAATCCAATAGACGACCAGCATGCGCGTGAACATCACGGACGCGAACAGAGTGGAAAGCAGGCCGATGGCCAGCGTCACTGCAAAGCCTTTCACCGGGCCCGAGCCGAAATAGAACAGCAGCGCCGCAGCAATCAACGTGGTGAGGTTGGAATCGAAAATCGTGCCATAGGCCAGGCGGAAACCCGATTCAATCGCCGCCAATGCCGAGCGCCCATTGCGCAATTCATCGCGGATGCGTTCGAAAATAAGGACGTTGGCGTCGACCGCCATGCCCAGCGTCAGCACGANNGTCAGCACGATCCCGGCAATCCCCGGCAGGGTCAGTGTCGCCTGCAACAATGACATGGTGCCAAGAATGATAATGAGATGTACCACCAGCCCCGCATTAGCAATCAGGCCGAACAGCCCATAGGCCAGCACCATGAAGGCCACGACCAGCACGGTGCCTAAAACAGCGGCTGCCGTGCCCGCATCGATCGAATCCTGACCGAGGCTGGGGCCGACCGAGCGCTCCTCCAGAATGGTAAGTGGCGCGGGAAGCGCCCCGGCGCGCAGCAGCTTAGCGAGCTCGTCGGCCGATTCAACGGTGAAGCTGCCCTCGATAATGCCGCGACCGCCGAGAATGGCGCTACGGATCACCGGTGCGGTGATGATTTTTTCGTCGAGCACCACGGCGAAACGCTTGCCAACATTCTGCCGGGTAATTTCACCGAATTTTTCAGCACCCAAACGATTGAATTGGAATTCCACCACCGGCTGGCCGTTCTGGTAACTGGCGTTAGCGTTGGTGAGCAGCTCGCCCGATAGCGCGACTTGCATATAAATCGGCAAAGTCTCCGCGCCGTAAGGGCCTGGGTTTTCGACAGGCAGCATGGTGGTGCCGCTTGGTAATGTACCGCTCGCCACCGCCTCTGCCCCTACCGCTTCGTTCACCAGGTGGAAGGTCATTTTCGCGGTTTTACCGAGCAGGCGCTTTAGTTCGCCCGGGTCTTGCAAGCCGGGAACCTGAAGAATGATGCGGTCCGCCCCCTGGCGCTGGATGATCGGCTCTTTCGTGCCCGCTTCGTTCACCCGGCGGTCCACGATCTGGATTGATTGTTCGAGCAGCCGGGCCTGCAGGCGCTGCATGGCGGCGTCGTTATAGCGCATGCTGGTGAGGCCACCGGCGCTGGTAATTTCCAGCTCGGGGTCGATACGTTGATAGAGCCGGTCGAGGTTGGTATCCTCCCTCAGCGTTTCCGAGCGAATCCGTAGGCTGACACGGTCGTGCCCGGCGCGCAGATCGCGGTAACCGATTTTTTCCTTGCGCAGTTCAACGCGCAAATTATCGCGCAGCTCCTGCATATGCTGGCGAAGATAGGTCGTGGTGTCGACCTCCAGCAGGAGGTAGGAGCCGCCACGCAAATCGAGCCCGAGCGGCACGGGTTCTTTAAACGGCAGCTGCTGGGCGACGGATGGGGGAAGGATATTGGGTAAGGCCGCCAGTGCGAAAAAACCAACGGTGAGCCAGACAAGAAGTTGTTTCCACCGTGGAAAATCGAGCATGGGGGGTGTGCCTAGTTGTCGTTGGCGATGTTGTCTTTGCTCGGCACGATATTATCGTTTTTCTCAGTGCTCTTTTTCTTGGCCGACGCTTTAGCGGGAACGGGCTTCTCAGCAGCCGCCGCAGCTACGCCATGCAGGCCCGAGATGGTGCCTTTGAGCACTTTTACTTCGACGCCGGGCGCCAGCTCGATATGCACAACGCTGTCTTCGACCTTCAGCACTTTACCGATTTTACCGCCGCCGGTGACGACCATATCGCCTTTTTTCAGCTGCTCGAGCACCAGCTGGTGCTGCTTGAAGCGCTTCTGTTGCGGACGCAGGATCAGCACATAAAAAATCACCGCGATGAACAACAGCGGCAGGATGCAANNGCCCATTCACCACCCTGCATGGCGGGGCTGGCCGGTGCGGCTTGCTGCGCGAAGGCGATGGACGGAATAGCAAACGCGAGCACGGTGCGAATCATGATGAGTTCCTTCTTTGCGAACCACCGCCGGATGCGGCAGTTTAAAACGTCAGGCGCGATTAGAAAAACCGCTTACTTCAGCTTGGTTTCTTTGAAATCGACGTGCTTGCGAGCCACGGGATCGTATTTTTTGAACGCCAGCTTTTCGGTCTGCTTACGCGGATTACGCTTTTTTACGTAGAAAAACCCCGTGCCAGCGGTCGATTCCAGCTTCACGAGAATGGTTGCTTTTTTGGCCATGGTAGTACCTAATCGTATGGGCGCGCAAGGAAAGCCCTGCTGCGCGGGTGAGGCGGCAACTTACGGATTTTTTGTCCCCTGTCAAGCATTACGCGCCACATGAATTTTGTTGATTTTCCCGCCATTTTTCCTGAGATGAAGCCATGCAACCGATCCGTAAAGTGGTTTTTCCCGTTGGTGGGCTTGGCACACGCTTTTTGCCGGCGACCAAATCCATGCCGAAGGAAATGCTCCCCGTTGTCGATAAGCCCTTGATTCACTACGCGTATGATGAAGCACGCGCCGCCGGGATCGAGCAGTTCATTTTCGTCACCGGCCGAAATAAAGACGCGATCGAAAACCATTTCGACCATGCTTACGAGCTGGAGCGCACACTTGGCGATAAACGCAAAGGCAAAGCGTTGGCCACTGCGCGCGCCTGGTTGCCCGAGCCGGGCACGATCAGCTATTTGCGCCAGCAGGAGCCTCTAGGCCTCGGCCATGCGGTGTGGTGCGCGCGGCATGTGGTAGGCGACGAGCCCTTCGCGGTGATTCTGGCCGATGATCTGGTGCAGGCGGAAACTGGCTGCCTGACACAAATGATAGCAGCGTACCAATCGCTTGGGCCGGTGAACATGGCCGCTGTGATGGAAGTGCCACGCGATAAAACTGCCAGCTATGGCATTCTCGATCCGCTGAGCGACGATGGACGGATGGTGCAAAGCCGCGGATTAGTGGAAAAGCCACTCCCGGCGGAAGCGCCGTCGACCACCTCCATCATTGGCCGGTATATTCTGCAGCCGTCGATTTTTAAGTTGCTCGGTGACCAAAAGGGCGGCAGTGGCGGTGAAATCCAACTCACCGACGCGATGAACCGCGCGATTGGTGATACGCCATTTTACGGCTACAGGTTTGACGGCACGCGGTACGATTGCGGCGAAGTCGCGGGTTATATTGCAGCCAATGTGGCGCTGGCCATGGCGCGCGATGACCTGGCGGCGCAGTTACGCCCCCAGTTAAAGCAGCTGCTTTAGCGCCGCCTCTTTAAACACGTTGATCGCCCTCGCCCGCGCCGCTTGATGATCGACGATGGGCTTGGGATAACCCGTCGGGCAAAGCAGCGAATCGTGCGGCCAATGCACTTCCTTGTCAGACAACGCGGCAAGCTCGGGCAGGTAATGGCGGATATAGCTTCCGACCGGGTCGAATTTACGGCTTTGCAGTACCGGATTAAACACCCGGAAATAGGGCTGCGCGTCGGTGCCGGTCGAGGCACTCCACTGCCAGCCACCATTATTACTGGCCAGCTCGTAATCCATCAGGTGCTGCGCGAAATATTCCTCCCCTACCCGCCAGTCCATTAGCAGATGCTTGGTGAAGAAACTGGCCACGATCATGCGGGCACGATTATGCATCCAGCCGGTGCTGGTGAGCTCGCGCAACGCCGCGTCGACGATGGGATAACCGGTGGTTGCTTCCTCCATGACACGGCGTACGGCCTCGTCCCGCGTCCAAGGCAAGGTGCCGCGATAGTGGGGCTGGAATTCATGGTCGACCACTTCCGGCCAATGATACATGATCATGGCGTAGAATTCTCGCCAGCAGAGCTCCTTGATCCAGGTGGCACTGTTGGGTGCATCCGACGCGGCGCGAAGGCATTCGCGGATGGAGATAAGCCCGTGGCGCAGGTAGGGCCCGAGCCGACTGGTGCCGGGGCTGCCCATGAAGTCGCGCTGCGTCGGATAATCGGTGACTTTTTCAGCGACAAAATCGCGTAACAATGCCTCTGCCTGCGCTGGTTGCCAGATGGGGTCGTCGAAATATTCGTAGCCGATGCATGTGAGCGCTGCTTCGACCGGCTGATCGAGATCAATAACATCGAGCCCTGCATTGCGCGCAGCGGCTTGTACTGTAGCGAAATCGGCATAGCGGTCACGGTCTTTTACCACGTATTCGGCGTAATCCGTTTCGTGCAGCGCGGCGCGCCAGCGTTTATAATAGGGCGTGAACACTTTGAGAGGTGTTTTGTCGTCTTTCAGCACTTCATACGGCGCTTTAAGCAGATGGTCGACCACCTGCACGAAACGGCCGTTATATTGTGCTTTCACCGCCGCGTCGCGGGCGCGGGTTGCGGGTTCGAAATCCTCCGCACTATAGATGGCCTGCGCCTTAAGCACTGCCGCCAGTTTCGGCAACACGTCGCGCGGGTTTCCGTGGAGCACCAGAAGCCCACCCCCGCGTTGGGCGAGCGCGCGATGCAGGTTCACTAGCGTGCGCATAATGAAACTCAGCCGACGATCGGCCGGGTTGCGAAAGCGCGCCAGAATCTCCGTATCGAAGACGAATACCGGTTGCACCGTCCCTTCACCCGCCAGCGCGGTGGCCAGCGCAGCATGGTCGTGCAGCCGTAAATCGCGACGAAACCAGACGAGAGATAATGGGGAACTCATGCGCTAAAATGACTATGCATGCCCGCTTCTGTCTATTACTATTTTGTGCATGCGCCGGAATGGATTCAGTTTAGTCGAGCTTTCAATCGTGCTGGTGATCCTCGGATTGCTCACCGGCGGCATTCTCGCCGGGCGCTCGCTTATTCGCGCCAGCGAGCTGCGGAGTGTGACAAGCGAAGCCGATAAGCACAAAACCTCCATCATGAGTTTCCGCGGCAAGTATTTAGGTTTGCCAGGTGACCTTACCAATGCCACAGCCTTCTGGGGAAAAGACGCGACGCTTTGTAATAGCCATACCGGAACCGCTGCCACACCAGGCACCTGCAATGGCAATGGAAGCGGTGTGATTTCTGATCTCGGAGTTGGTGTGGAGAGCTATCGCGCATGGCAACATCTTAGCTTCGCCGGCATTATTGAAGGGAATTATGCTGGAACCATTACCAATTCCATCACAACCTCCGTTCTGGGTATAGACATTCCGGCAAGTAAATTAGCAAATGCAGGTTGGACTTTTGTAGATTTCAGCCAGCTCGCCAGCGTAAATGACGAGCTTGGTTACACCGATCTGCCAAATACTCGCTTAAATATGCTTTTTATTGGTGGGGTGCGTCCGCTCTCGGCCAATCGATGGGCAAACTTAACTGTGCTCAGACCAGAAGAAGCATGGAACATCGATACAAAAATCGATGACGGCATGCCTGGGAAAGGAAAAATCCGAGGGGGACGCCATACTACCTGCACGACTGGATCAACCAGTGATTCCGAGTACCAATTGCAACTTAACGATACTCGCTGCTTTTTGGGATTCCAGTTTCTCTAGCTACACACACTACCGGCTGGCGTAAGCTTGCGGCAGTTTGCTTAACGGGTCAATCGCGCCGGTGCCTTCGCGGATAGCGAAATGCAGTTGTGACGCCTTGGCATTGCCGCTTTTGCCGACATAGCCGAGCACATCGCCCGCGATGACCTTATCGCCTTTGCTGACGAGGATTTCGCGTGCATGGGCGTAAGAGCTGAGTTGCCCCCCGGGGTGGCGGATGATGACCATATTGCCGTAATCACGCACGCTGGTGCCGACATAGGCGACTTCGCCGGGGGCGGAGGCTTTGATGGGCGTGCCGTCGGCTGCGGCGATGGTGATGCCTTCATTGGCGATGCCGTTGGCCTGTTTGCCAAATTGCGTGGTCACCTTACCTTCGACCGGCCATTGCCAGCCCGCTGTGGGCGCAGCGGTCAGGGTGGCTTTCGGCAATTCAGGCGGTAGGCTGGTGTGGCGCAGCACCGTTTGGGTATTGGTGACAACCGGCGCGTTAGCAAACAGCGCCGGGCTGGCTGGTGCCGATGACGGCGCCGCCAGCGGTGCCGCTGAAATCATGTCGACATGGGCCGCCTGGTAGGTGGCTTGCGGCACGGCGGCCACCATGGTCGGCGCCGTGCCGGGACGGCCATAATAGGCCTGGCTGCGGTCATCGACCGTGGCAGGTTGATCCTGCGTGCAGGCCGATAGCAGCACGGTAGTGATAATCATTAATGCAGCGACGGTCGATAAGCGCATAGCTCCCCCCCACGAGATGTTAGGATGCCATGGGAATGTTCCCCTAGCTACTTGGCCAATGCGACTCAGGGCTTAATGGTAAGCGCCCTTTTTTAAAAAATTTCCACCCTGTTTCGGCTGGTTTGGTTGTTTTAGCACACAGGTTTTTTGAACGCAAGGATAGGATAATCCATGCCACGCGATTGCGGCTTGCCGTGATGTTTTAGCAACAGGCAATTGGATGATCGTTCAATAACGACTGTAAGGCGTGTTGCTATCACCCTTTCCCACCTACGTGGGCATAACGAATAGATCAGATGGTGGTTACCAGGAAGGCCGTGGCAACAGTACTTATCCACTCACCAGCGGCACGAAACGTACCGGGGTGAGCACTTCTTTGCGGACATCGCCCTCGCTGATGCGGGTGAGCTTCAACAATTCCTGCGCTGCCACATGCGGCCCCACCGGCACAATCATGATACCGCCAACCGCGAGCTGCTGCAGCAGGGTTTGGGGGATTTCTTCCGCCGCACAGGTGACGATAATACGTTCATACGGCGCGGCATGGGCCCATCCTTTACCGCCATCGCCGACATGCGGGGTGATATTACGCAGCTTCAGCGCCTCGAAACGGGCGCGGGCGATCTCGGCCAGCGGCTTGTGACGCTCAATCGTATGAACGCGGCGCGCCAGCTTACTGAGGATGGCCGCCTGATAGCCCGAACCGGTGCCGATTTCGAGCACCGTGTGGCTGGGCTCCACCTCCAGCTCCTGCGTCATGCTAGCGACAATGGTCGGCTGGCTGATGGTTTGCTCCATCGCGATGGGCAGCGCATTATCCTCGTAGGCGCGGTCGAGAAATTGTTCCTCGACAAATTGCTCGCGCGGCACCTGCTCAATCGCGGCAAGCACGCGCGTGTCGGTCACGCCCGAGCGGCGAAGCTTCATAATGAGGCGTATTTTCTCTGCATGCAGTGAGGCCTCCAACGATGCGCTGATCGCCGGATGCACGCCCTTGTGCGTCGGTTTCGGATTAATCATGGATCATCGTTTCATTTCCACCAGCGCGTGCAGCTCTTCGAGCACCTGGTAATGGGTCATGTCGAGGTGCAGCGGGGTGACGGTGATATAGCCCTCGGCGATCTGCCGGTAATCGGCGCTGGGTTGATCGCTGAACGGTTCGGTCCGTTGCCCACCGATCCAGATATAGGGTCGGCCATGCGGGTCGACGCGGCGATGTAAATTGTCGTCGAGCTTACGGCGGCCATGCGGACAGGGCCGGATGCCGCGTATTTCTTCCGGCGGCAAGGCGGGGAAATTCACGTTCATCAGTGTGCCAGCAGGCCAGCTAATGGGGGTAAGCGAACGGATAATATCGGCGGAAAAATGCTCGGGCGTGCGCCAGTCCACCCCTTCTTCGGTAACGGTGTTGGAAAAGGCGATGGCTGGAATTTCAAGCAAGGTGGCTTCCATGGCCGCGGCGATGGTGCCGGAATAGGTGACATCCTCGGCCAGGTTATTCCCCCGGTTCACGCCGGAGAGCATCAGATCGGGTTTTTTGTCTTTCATGATCTCCATCACGCCAACCAGCACCGCATCGGTCGGTGTGCCGGCGACCGACCAGTGGCTCGGCCCCACCTGCCGAAAACGCAATGGCGAATGCAGGGAGAGCGAGTGACCCGCGCCGCTGTTTTCGCGCTCGGGCGCCACGACCCAGACATCGTCGGATATCGTGCGGGCAATACGCTCCAGCACTTTGATGCCGTCGGCTTCGATGCCGTCGTCGTTACTGATGAGAATGCGGGGGTTCTGTAAATTAAGCGCCATTGATTCTTTGTCATTCCTGCGGAAGCAGGAATCTCCTTAACGAAGATTGTTTAGTTGTTCGTACAGGTCATTCCACTCGGGATTGACGCTTTCTATTAGCTCTATTTTCCATGCTCGCTTCCAGCGCTTTAGTGTTTTTTCACGTACAATCGCTCGTTCCATGTCGGGATAATGCTCAAAATACACCAATCGATCGACATCATAGGTTTTGGTGAATCTTCAACGCGGCCTTCTTTGTGTTCCCATACACGTCGTTATAGATGATTGGTTACGCTAATGTATAATACGCCATTACGCTTACTCGCCATGATGTATACGGAATACTGGCGCATCGAGCCTATTCATTAGATTCCTGCTTCCGCAGGAATGACAAGTCATCTGACGATGTGCTTGAGCCCGCCCATATAGGGCTGCAACGCTTCCGGGATGATGATCGAGCCATCGGTCTGCTGGTAGTTTTCCATCACCGCGATGAGCGTACGGCCAACAGCCAACGCCGAGCCGTTGAGGGTATGCACGAAGTCGGTGCCCTTATCGGTACGATAGCGGGCTTTCATGCGGCGGGCCTGGAAATCGCCACAGTTGGAGCAGCTCGAGATTTCGCGGTACGTGCCCTGTCCCGGCAGCCAGACTTCGATATCGTAGGTTTTGCGCGCGGAAAACCCGGTGTCGCCCGCGCAAAGCAGCATCACGCGGTAGGGCAGCCCGAGGCGTTTGAGCACGGCTTCGGCGGCACCTGTCATGCGCTCGTGCTCGGCCTCTGAGCTTTCCGGTGGGGTGATACTCACCAGCTCGACCTTGCTGAACTGGTGCTGCCGGATCATGCCTTTGGTGTCGCGCCCCGCACTGCCCGCTTCCGAGCGGAAGCACGGCGTATGGGCGGCAAAGCGGCGCGGCAGATAGGTTTCTTCGACAATTTTATCGGCGACGATATTGGTCAGCGATACTTCGGCCGTGGGAATGAGCCAATGGTCGGTCGTGGTTTTAAACAAATCCTCGGCAAATTTTGGCAACTGGCCGGTGCCGTACAGCGCGTTGTCTTTCACCAGGTAGGGCGGATTGCATTCGGTGTAGCCGAATTCGGTGGTGTGCATATCGAGCATAAACTGGGCAAGCGCCCGTTCCAGCCGGGCCAACGGGCCAGTCAGCAGTACAAAGCGGCTGCCCGACATGGCAGCGGCGGTCTCAAAATCCATCATGCCAAGCGCCTCGCCTAAGGCGACATGGTCTTTCGCATTCGCGATGGCCGGCGGTGTGCCGAACGTGCGCAGCTCGATATTGGCCGATTCATCTGCCCCGGCGGGCACATCCTCAGCCAGCAGGTTCGGGATCCGCATCAGCGCATCGGTCAGTTCAGCGCTTTCGCCCTCACCGCCTTCGAGCGCGGCCAGACGTGCTTTAATAACCCCGGCTTCCTTCTTTAATGCCTCGGCTTTCGCCTTGTCAGTACGCATCGCCTCGCCGATGGCTTTGGCGACTTCATTACGGCGCGCCTGCAACGCCTGGATTTCGGTTTTACCACCGCGTGAGGCTTTATCGAGCTCGAGCAGCTTTTCAGCCAGCGGCTCCAGCCCACGGCGGGCGAGCGCGGCGTCGAACGCAGCGGGATTTTCGCGAATGAATTTTATATCGTGCATATCGTTCTCGTTTGTCATTCCCGCGAACGCGGGAATCTCCTTTAAGTGGATCCCTGCTTACGCAGGGATGACAATTAAATTTCTACTTCGCTCCCAATCTTTTTCCGCTCAATCACCCGGCAAGCAAGAATAGACAGTTCATAAAGCCCATAGAGCGGGATGAGAAGCAGTATCTGGCTGAAAATGTCGGGCGGGGTCAAAAACGCCGCCACCACGGCCAGAATCACCACCATGTAGCGGCGGTTGCGAGCCAGCCGCTCGGTAGTAAGCAGGCCGACGCGCACCAGAAGCGTCAGCACAATAGGCAACTGAAAGCTGAGGCCGAACGCCAGGATGATCTGCATCACGAGGGAGAGATATTCACTGACCTTAGCCTCCACCACTAACGGCATACCCTCCGCCATATTTGGTGACTCGAAGGAGACGAAAAACGCCCAGGCTTTCGGCATCACCACGTAATAGGCCAGTGCTGCGCCGCCAAAAAACAATAAGGGGGCCGCGGCCAGGTAGGGCAGCAATACGGCGCGCTCGCGCTTGTAGAGGCCGGGGGCAATGAACAGGTAAAGCTCGGCCGCGATATAGGGAAAGGCAAGGAAAAAGCCGCCATAAAGCGCCAGCTTGAGGTAGGTGACAAAAGTTTCGGTGAGCGATGTGGCGATGAGCCGGCGCGGTTGGTCGGCAAAAATATCGGCCAGCGGCTGCAGCAGGAACTGATAGATATCCTCCGCCACCAGATAACAGGCGGCCGTGGCCAGCAGCCAGGCAAGCACGACCCGCATCAGCCGCGTGCGCAGCTCGATCAGGTGGGCAAGTAGCGGCGCGTCACTCATCCCCGGTCGCTTTCGGCGGATTCACAGCGGTCGGTTTCGTCCCGCTTAGACGATCGAGATCGCTTACGTCATACGCCTGCTGGGGTTTGCCTTCGAGATCGATGATGGTGGTGCGGCGCAATTCGTCGAGCCCGCTTTCGCGCCCTACCTCGTGGAGCTGACGTTTCACATCGTCGCCCAGCCCTTGCAGCTCGCGAAGGAATTTCGCCAGTTGGCGGGCCAGCGCCGGAAGCTCCTTGGGCCCGATAACTACCAACGCGACCACGGCGATGAGCAGCAGTTCGGTAAAGCCGAGATTGAGCATGGGTAAGCCTTAAGCGCTAGCGCTTGTCGAGTTCATCGGGCGGCAGCACTTCCTGTTTGCGCTTGTCGTCGTCGTTGCCCATACCGTCGCGCAGGTTGCGGATGCCTTTGCCGATATCGCCCATGACGCGCGGCAATTTACCGGCCCCGAAAATGACGAATACGATGGCGAGAATCAGAACCAGCTGCCAAATGCCAAGCGACATAGAATCCTCCGGAAAGTTGTGCACCAGCGTTAGCAGGGCGCAGCCAAACCCACAAGCGCTAAGCGGCGCGGGTCAGGCCCTGCCACTCGGCCAGCTGTTCGGGCGTGGGGCTAGCAGGCGCAACCGGCAGGCGCAGCAATGCTTGCTGGGCACGGCGCAGCGCCTCGCCTTGCAGCGCCGGGCTATGGGCGGCAACCTCGCGCATTTCATCCATGTTGCCGTTGCAATGCAGGGCCAGGTCGCACCCGGCGGCGAAGGTTTTCTCAGTACGCTCGGCGTAACTGCCGCCGAGGGCTTTCATCGATAAATCGTCACTCATCAGCAATCCGTCGAAGCCGATTTGCTCGCGGATGAAACGGATGACGGTGGGCGATTGGGTGGCGCAATGCCCAGCGTCGAGGGCGGTGTAGACGATATGCGCCGTCATGCCGAGGGGGATATCGGCCAGTTGCCGGAAGGGGATGAAATCGCAGGCTTCCAGCTCGGCCAGCGGGGCCTCGACCGTGGGTAAATCATGGTGGCTGTCGACCATGGCACGGCCATGACCGGGAATATGCTTTAGCACCGGCAACACACCGCCTTTGAGCAGGCCATCTGCCTGGGCGCGGGCCAGGGCGGTTACCTGCTCGGGCGTGCTGCCGAAGGCGCGGTCGCCAATCACGTCATGGCATTCCGGGGCGAGCACGTCGGCCAGCGGCGCGCAATCGATCGTGATGCCGACACTGCGTAACTCCTCGGCGATCAACCGAGCATTAAGCTCGACCGCGCGGGAGGCCGCGTTGCGGTCGTCCATGTCGGCGAAAAATTTCGCGGGCGGATAGGCACGCCAGTGCGGTGGACGCATGCGGGCAACGCGGCCGCCTTCCTGATCGATGAGAATGGCGCGGTACGGATGATCGAGCTGCTGCTGGATATCGGCCGTGAGGGCACGCACCTGGTCGGGGTGATCGATATTGCGGGCGAATAAAATCACCCCGTAGGGTTTTTCCGTCGCCAGAAAATCGCGCTCGGTATCGGTAAGGCTGTGGCCTTCCACTCCGCAGATAAAGGCTTTGACCATGGTTACTCCCTCACCATGGCATTATTTCCCGGCATAAAAGCAAGCCTGACCACGCGCCGATAGTTTGGCGCAGGCGGCTTTGGCGGCGTCGGCGGTGCCATAGCCCGTGGCACGCAGACGATAGAATACCCCGTTCGGCAAGGCCGCGCGAACGATGACCGGTGAGCCGCTGATGACATCGCCATGCTTGGCTATGATTTTGCCCCATTGGGTGCGGGCTTCCGCTTCCGATTTGAATGCACCTAGCTGGATTTTATAGGCACCGCCCGCAGAGGCTGCAGCCGGTTTCGCGGCGGCTGAAGTTTCCACTTTCTTCGGTGCGGCTTTTGCTGCCGACTGCACCGGCTTCACATTCACCATGGCGGGCTTGGCGACCGGCTCATCTTTCGGCTCAATGCGCGTTGGTGTAACCTTAGCTTCCGGTGCGACCGGCGGTGCGCCCTGCTTCAAGGATTGCACATCGACCGGGTCTTCCGCAGGTTTGGCTGTTTCCGCCGCTTTCACATAGGTAGTGGTGGTGCTGTCGGGTTTGGCTTCGCTTACCCCCTCTTCCGTTGCCGGTTCGGGAATGACCGGCTCTTCCGGCTCGGGGAGTAATTTCTCGACTTGCGCCGGACGGGTGCTGGGCGCTAGCGCGTCGTAAATCGTTTTATCCTGATTGGGAAAATGCTCGCCGCCCCGATCGTCGGGCTGGGTTTTGATGGGGTTTTGGTCGGCCTGCACCACGAGTACCTGACCGTCGCGCATCGACTGGCTGCCGGAGTGGTAAGCATAATATGCAAGGGCGGCAAATCCGCCCACTGCCACCACCAGCACCAGCCACGACATAGCACGCGAACGCGGCGCGTCGGCTTCGTTTAACTCATCGAAATCGTCCAGGTCGGGTCGCATCGGGATTACCTTAATTCATCAACCGGTTCTACGCCGCAAACGGCAAGGCCGGAGGCTATCACCACGGCCAAGGCCCGCGCAAGCGCTAATCGCGCGGCGGTGAGCGCCGGCTGTTCGGGCTGAATGAAGCGTAATTCATCGGCATGGTTCCATAGGCCGTGGAAACTGGCCGCGACTTCCTGCAGGTAATAGATGACGCGATGCGGCTCGAACGCCAGTGCGGCCTGCTCGACCTGGCGCGGCCAGCCCGCCAAGAGGCGAATCAGCGCCAGTTCGGCCGGATGGGCGAGCAATGAAAGATCAGGCGCGGTATTTCCCCAGGCGTCGGGCATCTGCTCGCGCGCCATGCGCAGCACCGACTGGGCACGGGCATGGGCATATTGCACATAGAA
>DITH01000022.1 GCA_002422745.1 Alphaproteobacteria bacterium UBA6189 | reverse complement strand
TCTTCTACATGATCGACGGGTTCCGCTTCGCCATCACCGGCTATTCCGATGCCAACCCGGCAGTCGGGGCGGTCGTGCTTGGCATCACGATCCTCGTGCTGGGAACCATTGCGCAGGTGATGTTTGCCCGCGGCTGGCGGTTGAAGAGCTAGCATGAGCCTTACGCCCTACCTTCCGATTTATCGTCGCGCCGGTATCCGCATGGAGCGGGGCGAAGGCGTGCACCTGATCGACGACGAGGGGAAACGTTACCTCGATTTTGCCGCCGGCATCGCGGTCAATGCATTCGGTCATGCCCATCCGCACATGGTCGCAGCGCTGCAGGAGCAGGCGGCGCGTCTGTGGCATTGCTCAAACCAGTTTATCACGCCCGAGCTCGAACGCTATGCCGCCCGCATGGTGGAGCATACGTTTGCCGACTCGGTATTTTTCTCCTCCTCCGGCACGGAAGCGGTCGAGGCGGGGTTAAAATTCATGCGCCGCTATCAGTATGAATCCGGCGCGCCGTACCGCTACCGCGTTATCACGTTTGAAGGCGGTTTCCATGGTCGCACCTATGGCGGCATTTCCGCCGGTGGTAACCAACCGGCGCGCACCGGTTTCGGCCCGTTGCTTCTGGGTTTCGATCGTGTGCCATTCAACGATCTCGCTGCGGTGAAAGCCGCCATTGGCAAAAACACTGCCGGGATATTGATCGAGCCGATTCAGGGCGAGGGCGGCATCCAGCTGGCCGATCATGCCTTCCTGCGCGAACTGCGCACGCTGTGCGATGCCGAAGGCCTGCTGTTGATGTGCGACGAAGTGCAATGCGGGTATGGCCGCCCCGGAAGCTTCTATGCGTTCGAGCAGGCGGGCATCACGCCAGATATCGTTTCCTCCGCCAAGGGGTTGGGCGGTGGGTTCCCGCTCGGTGCAACGCTGCTGACCCAGCGTGTTGCCGAAGCTTTGCCGGCGGGCAGCCATGGCGGCACCTACAATAATAATCCGCTCGCAATGGCAGTGGGCAACGCAGTGCTCGACCTACTGCTGGAAGAAGGATTGTTTGCGCATGTGCGTAATGTGGGCGCGCATTTGCATAGCGGACTCGCCGATTTATGCACCCGCTATCCGCACCATTTGCGCGGGGTGCGTGGTGTGGGGCTCATGATCGGCCTTGAACCGGCCATCGATGCGCGGGTGCTAAGCAAGGCGTTGCTAGGCAACGGCTTGGTCGTGTCACCCACCGTCACCGGTGTATTACGACTCGTGCCGCCGCTCATCATCACCCAGGCGCACGCCGATCAGGCGCTGGAAATGATTGAACAAACACTGAAAACCCTTTAAGCCGTCCTCCCGGACAAATTTTTCTCCCGAAAAATTTCCGGAACGACATTATTGGGAGGTTTTTGTGCGCCATTTTCTCGATTTGCGTGACCTGACACAGGAAGACATCATCGGTATTCTCGCCGAGGCCCAGCGTCGCAAACTGGTACGCAGCCATGGCGAAGAACGCAGCCTCGATGGCAAAGCGCTGGCGATGATTTTCGAGAAACATTCGACCCGCACGCGCGTGTCGTTCGAAGTGGCGATTCGTGAACTGGGCGGCTACCCCGTCGTGTTGCAGAAAGAAGATTTACAACTTGGCCGCGGCGAAACGGTTGCCGACACGGCGCGCGTGCTCTCGCGTTACGTCCATGCGCTGATGCTGCGCGCCTACCGCCACGAAACACTGATCGAGCTGGCGCAATACGCTACCGTGCCAGTCATTAACGGCCTCACTAACCTGCTGCATCCGTGCCAGGTGCTGGCCGACATCATGACCATCGAAGAGCGCCTGAGCAACATTCACGGCAAGAAAATCGCCTGGATTGGCGACGGCAACAACATGGCCAACAGCTGGATCACCGCTGCCATGAAGCTCGATCTGACACTGGTGATGGCCTGTCCGGCCAACCTGCAGCCCGACGCCGCTATCCTTGCCGAAGCAAAACAGGCCGGGGCGAAAATTACTCTGGTCGACAACCCGGAAGATGCGGCGCGCGACGCCGATGTCATTACCACCGATACGTGGGTTTCAATGGGCGACGACGACACTCTCACGCGTAAGCAAGCCTTCCACGGCTACCAGGTGAACGAAACGTTGATGGGGCTGGCTAATAAAGAAGCGATCTTCCTGCATTGCCTGCCCGCCCACCGCGGCGAGGAAGTCAGCGATGCGGTGCTCGACGGCAGCCAGTCGGCGGTGTGGGACGAGGCAGAAAACCGCCTGCACATCCAAAAAGCGATTCTGTGCTGGTGTGTCGAAAGCGCGGATGACGATCAGTTCAAAATGGCCCGCGCCAGCCAGCCGTAATCAGGCGGCGCTGGCATTTTTCTGATGTGCGTGCAGGGCGCGAATCTGCTCCACCACCTGTGCGGCATTCAGCCCGGCTTCATCGTACATTTTTTCAGGCTTGTCATGATGCTGGAAACAATCCGGCAAGGTAAGGACCCGTAATTTCGGATGAGTTGCATCCAGCAGCCCCGCATTGGCCGCGTAGGATAACACATGCGCGCCAAATCCTCCGCTTGCGCCTTCTTCTACCGTCAGCACCAGCGCATGCTCGGCCAATAAATGCCGAATCAGTGCGTCATCCAACGGCTTGGCAAAACGTGCATCGGCCACCGTGATGTTAAGGCCGTCGGCCGCCAGCGTGTCGGCTGCTTTTAAACATTCGTCGAGCCGTGCGCCGAAGCTGAGCAGTGCCACGTTTTTGCCCTCGCGCACGATGCGGCCTTTGCCGATCTCCAGTGGCGTGCCGCGCGCCGGAAGGTCGGCGGCATGGGCCGCTTCCCCGCGCGGGTAACGAACGGCAATGGGCCCGCTCTCGTAAGCGACGCAGGTGGCTACCATATCGCTCAGTTCCTTACCGTCAGCGGCAGCCATCACCACCATATTGGGCAAGGTAGCGAGATAGGCGACGTCGAAACTGCCGGCATGGGTCGGCCCGTCGGCTCCGACGAGCCCGGCGCGGTCGATGGCAAAACGTACCGGCAGATTCTGGATGGCCACATCATGCACCACCTGGTCGTAGGCGCGTTGCAGAAAGGTCGAATAAATAGCGCAGAACGGCTTATAGCCTTGCGTCGCCAGTCCGGCCGCGAACGTCACGGCATGCTGTTCGGCAATGCCGACATCGAAGGGGCGGGGGGGGTGCGCCTTGGCAAATTTATCAA
>DITH01000136.1:668-10153 GCA_002422745.1 Alphaproteobacteria bacterium UBA6189 | reverse complement strand
CGGCCTGACCCGAAAGACCACCGCCTTTAACGGTGATGGTCACGTCGTATTTATTCTCTTCTTTCAGCGACACGAAGGGCTGATTGATAATCATGCGCAGCACCGGGCGGGCGAAATATTGTTCGACCTCCAGGCCGTTCACTTTAATTTTGCCCGAACCTTTTTTCACCCACACGCGGGCGGTCGCATCTTTGCGGCGGCCGGTGCCATAGGCACGACCGAATTTATCGATCTTCGGGAGTTTCTGTTCGGTTGCTTGCTGCTCAGCCATGGGTCTATTCCTTACCGGGCGTTTTTGTCGTTCATCGATGCGAAATCGATGGTTTTGGGTTGCTGCGCGCTGTGCGGATGCGCGTCGCCGGCATACACGAACAGGTGCTTCATCTGGCGGCGGGCGAGCGGGCTGTCTTTCGGCAGCATGCGTTCGATCGCCTTGTGCACGACGCGTTCCGGATGTTCCCCCGAAAGGATGAACTCGGCCGAGCGCTCTTTAATACCGCCCGGGAAACCGGTGTGGTAGTAATACACTTTCTTGCCACGCTTGCGGCCGGTGAGCTTCACCTTACCCGCATTGACGATGATGACGTTGTCGCCGGTATCCATATTCGGCGTGAAGGTGGCCTTATGCTTGCCGCGCAGCACTTTCGCCACGTGGGAAGCCAGNNATAGGCGTCGAATACAAGCCACTCTTTTTTAATGTCTTTCGGCGTTGCCGAGAACGTTTTCATGGTACGCTCTTTTGCTTTGTTTTTTATACGATCATTCACCCACCAAGGTACGGCCTGTCGGGGTCAATAAGGGCGTGTGGTGTAATGAATGCTTGCCCCCCTGTCAACTGCGAAGTTGCTCAAACCCTCACCTTCTCTTATACTTCGCGCCAAATGCTTCAAACACAAGGATTTATGCGCCGCGGATTTTCCCTTGTCGNNGGGGCATCCTTGCCGGGCGTTCGCTGATTCGGGCGAGCGAGTTGCGGGCGGTCGGCACGGAGCACCAACGCTGGTTCTCTGCCACCATGGCGTTTCGCGATAAGTATTTTGGCTTACCTGGCGACATTCCCAATGCCACCAGTTTTTGGGGCAAAGATGCCGCCACCTGCAATAGTAATCCCGGCACCGCTACCACACCCGGCACCTGCAACGGCAATGGCGATGGTGTTATACCGTGGAATAATAGCGGCACGGCCGGTGATACCAAAGAAATGCACCGGTTCTGGCAACAGCTGGCATTGGCCGGCTTGATTGAGGGTGACTATACGGGGGTTGCTGGCCCCGGCGGCAACGGGGTTACCGTCACACCCGGCACCAATTCCCCCGTTTCAAAACTTACCAATGCCGGATGGGGATTCGGCGGCAATAACTGTGGCGTGGCCACTAGCGGATTTTACAACTGTGCCTCAGAAAAATATGGCCATTATTTTACTATCGGCAGCTATACGGTCAGCAATACTCCACTATCACGTGTTTTCAAACCGGAAGAGGCATGGAATATCGATGTGAAGCTCGACGATGGCCTGCCGGTTCTTGGGAAAATCATGCCTCGTTATCACGATTTAAACACTCTTTGCACCACCGCCACAAGCAATATGGATACAGCCGCTGAGTATAATCTGGACGATAGCACTATCCGCTGCGCGCTCTATTTTGTGAGGCAATTCTAATGCTGCGCCGCGGATTTTCTCTTGTCGAACTCTCGATCGTGCTGGTGATTCTCGGCCTGTTGGTGGGCGGTATCCTCGCCGGACGTTCGCTGATTCGGGCTGCAGAATTGCGGGCGGTGGGTACAGAATATCAACGTTACAAAACAGCGATGATGGCTTTCCGTGATAAGTATTTTCAAGCGCCGGGAGATTTTCGAGATGCCACGCGTTTTTGGGGCCGCATGAGCACCACCGGTTGTCCCACTTATTCCAGCGCAGCGATCAGCTCCACCGGCACCTGCGATGGCAACGCAGATGGGTCTATCAGCGGAGCGGGTGGTGGCGCATCCAGTGAACGTTTCCAGATATGGCGCCATCTAGCGCTTTCTGGCATGATCGAAGGGGAATATTCCGGCATGGCCGGGGCTAGCGGCTCTACTGATTGTGAGGCTGGTGTAAATTGTCCTGTCAGTAAAATAAATAACGCGAGCTGGATGGTACAAACCCTCAATAACTTCGCTGGCGATACGGCTGCGTATGCGATGAATTATGGCAATGCCTTTGTATTCGGAGGACTGCAAGCCGGAGGGGGACCATTTCAAAAAATTATTACCCCTATCGAGGCGTGGAACATAGATAGCAAAATGGACGACGGGTTGCCCGCAAGTGGTCGAGTAATTGGAAGATTTTGGAATAATGCCTGCTCTGAAGCAGATGATGGTAACAGCGCCAACGACGATCTTGTTGCCAGCTATCGTTTAAGCGACACCACTATACAGTGCGCTTTTTATTTTAGGAATATTTTCTGATGCGCCGCGGATTTTCCCTTGTCGAACTCTCGATCGTGCTGGTGATTCTCGGGCTGCTGGTGGGGGGCATCCTTGCCGGGCGTTCGCTCATCCGCGCCAGCGAACTGCGGGCAGTGGTGACGGATATGGATAAGTACCAAAGCGCCACGCTGGCGTTTCGCGATAAATATTTCGGGTTGCCGGGGGATATACGCAATGCCACGGCGTTTTGGGGAGCGGCGGCGGATTGCTCTGCCCAAACAGAAACAGGGCAAGCAACCTGCAATGGGGGTGGCAATGGCAGTATCGTGTGGGGCTCACCGACCAATAATCGTTCGGAAACGTTTTTATTCTGGCAGCATTTGAGCAATGCGGGCCTGATCGAAGGGGCCTATACCGGCGTGCGCGGGCCGGGAACCTATGGTGCCAGCCATGCCCCCGGCGTCAACAGTCCGCTGATCATGGATAAAGGCTGCGTGACCGCCGCCCAAACTAGTTTGTTTACAAGCAACGTGATGCATCCTGCCCCAACGGCGCGAAACCATTTTGTCATTGGCGGGGCGACCGGTGCGAACCCGGATTATTGCTACGGCCATCTACTCAAGCCCGAGGAGCAATGGAATATCGACAGCAAGACCGATGATGGCATCGCCCATAGCGGCAAGGTGTTCGGGTGGATGCGAACCGGTTGCTATACCAATCTCACGCCCGGTAGCGGGGATTACAATCTTTCCAGCAATGCTGCGTATTGCTCCCTGCTCTTCGCTATGAAGGCGCTGTAGGCTCACTCAATAATCTTGTAGTTCATGCCGCCGAAAATGGCGTCTACCCCGATATTTTCGTTCCCCAGCGGTAGCAGCACCTGGCGGTACAGCACTTTGCGGCCATGCAGGGTGGTAAACTCGCCCTCGTCGAACACCGGCGCGCCGGTTTCCAGCACGCGGGCGAAATGGGTGGAAAGCCGGTACGCGTTGGGGCCGACGAGGAACTGGTTATGCTCGTCGATCTGCTTATCGAAATAGGCGCCAAGAATCTGTTCGCCCAGATAGGTGAAGTTATAATCCTCGATATTGGCGATGTCGCGCGACTGCACGAGAAAGCAGCGTTCCCAATCCCCCCCCAGCGCATCGGGGTCGATATCGTTTTCCTCGGGCATCGGGCGAATGCCGCAAATATCTTTCCAATAGCGTACCAGGCGCGAGGTCAGGCGGCGTTCGTCGTGGTGATAGGGTTCGTGAAACATGGCCGCAAGCTTGCGGCGATTTAGGCAACGCCGCAAGCGAAACTTCGCCTAGCCGTAGCGGCCGGTAATGTAATCTTTCGTTTGCTGATGCTGCGGCGCATCGAAGATCTGCGACGTCGTCCCCTCTTCCACCAGGTCGCCGAGATGGAAAAAGGCGGTGCGGTCGCTTACCCGGCGGGCCTGCGCCATCGAATGGGTGACGATCACGATCGCATAATCCTGCTTCAGGCTGGCGATCAAATCCTCCACCTTGCCGGTGGCGATGGGATCGAGCGCTGAGCAGGGCTCGTCCATCAGGATCACTTCGGGGCTCACCGCGATGGTGCGGGCAATGCATAGCCGCTGCTGCTGGCCGCCCGAAAGCCCCGTGCCGGGTGCATCGAGCCGGTCTTTCACCTCGTCCCACAAGGCGGCATGGCGCAGGCTCTGTTCCACAATACCGTCCATCTCGGCTTTGTTGTTGGCAAGGCCGTGAATGCGGGGGCCATAGGCCACATTTTCATAAATCGACTTGGGAAACGGGTTGGGTTTTTGGAATACCATGCCGACGCGGGCGCGCAGCAGCACCACGTCGAGCGACGGGGCGTAGATATCCTCGCCATCCAGCGTGATCTCGCCGGTGACCCGCGCACCGGGAATCAGGTCGTTCATGCGGTTAAGGCAGCGCAGGAAGGTCGACTTGCCGCAGCCCGAGGGGCCNNCGAGGGGCCGATGAAGGCCGTGACCGCCCGATCGGGAATGTCGGTCGCCACGCCTTTCAGTGCGTGTTTGTCGCCGTAATAGACATGGACATCGCGGGCGATGATTTTGGCTGGGTTGCTCATATCAGTTCCAATTCAATTGCATGCGGCGGCGCAGGGTAATGGCCGTAAAGTTCAAGATCAAGAGAATGGCCAGCAGCACCAGGATGCCGGCCGAGGTTTTCTCGACATAGCCAAGTTCGGGGCTGGAGGCCCACAAATAAATCTGCACCGGCATCGCCGTCGCCGCCTCGAAAGGCGACTCGGGCACGTCGGCCACGAAGGCGACCATGCCGATCAGCAGCAGCGGCGCGGTTTCGCCGATAGCGCGGCAGAAGCTTAAAATAGTGCCGGTCATGATGCCCGGCATGGCATACGGCAACACATGATGGCGCACGACCTGGAGCGGGCTGGCGCCCAGTCCGGCAGCGGCCAGCCGCATGCTGGGTGGCACGGCGCGTATGGCGGCCCGCGCGGCGATAATCATGACCGGCAGCACCAGCAACGCCATAGTCAGCCCGCCCACCAGCGCCGAAGAACGTGGCAGCTCAAAAAACTGCAAATAGACGCTCAAGCCCAGCAACCCGTAAATGATCGACGGAACGGCGGCGAGGTTATTGATGGTAATTTCCAGCCATTCCGAAGCACGACCTTTGCGGGCGAATTCCTCGAGATAGATGGCCGCCATGATCGCTACCGGCAAGGCCAGCCCCATGCAAATCAGCAGCAGCCACAGCGAGCCAACAATCGCACCGCCAAAGCTTGCCGCGTCCGGTGCACGGCTATCGCCATGGGTGAAGAAATCCCAATTCACGCTGCGGCGGATGCGGCCATCGTCTTGCCATTGGCGCAGCCAATGCAATTGCTGGTCGCTGATCGGCCGCAGATGCGGGTCGAGCGATACGTCGATTTTTTCTTTCAGGGTAAGGTCGGCAATGTCGCTGAGCGGCACCCACACCGTCACCGCATCGTGCCACTGGTCGGGCTGTGCCATCACCTGGCGCTTAACATCCTCGGCGGCGAAAAAACCGATCAGCCGGTACAGCTTTTGCCGTTCGGCTTTGCTCTGCAATGCGGTATCGAGCGTGCTGCGTAGAATCGCCTGCGTATGGGTGTGGAAATCCATCTCCTTCGGGCGCTCGGCAAGGATGCGGCTGAACGGCGCCGTATCGATTTCCAGCCGCAGCTCGTGGCGGGTGAAGCCGCTGATGCCCGGCCCGGCGACGCTCACGATCAACACCACCAGCATCGTCACCGCAAACAGCAGCGCCCCCAGCCCATAGGCCTTGAACCGGCGCTCGGCGGCGTGGCGGCGGCGTAAACTACGCGTGATGTGGGCGGTGTTACTCATACTGCTCCCGGTATTTCTTGACGATTTTCATTGCCAGCACATTGAGCACAAGAGTGAAGAAAAACAGGGTCAGGCCGAGGGCGAATGCCGCAAGGGTTTTCGGGCTGTCGAATTCCTGATCGCCGATTAGCAGCGTCACCATCTGGACGGTAACGGTGGTCACCGATTCCAGCGGATTGGCGGTCAGGTTTGCGGATAGGCCAGCCGCCATCACCACGATCATGGTTTCGCCAATGGCCCGTGATATCGCCAGCAGCACGGCACCCATGATTCCTGGCAGCGCCGAGGGCAGCACCACCCGGCGGATGGTTTCGGATTTGGTCGCGCCCATGCCGAAACTGGCGTCGCGCAGACCGCGCGGCACCGCGATCATCATGTCGTCCGACAGGGAGCTGATGAACGGAATAATCATGATGCCCATCACCAGCCCGGCGACGAGCGCACTTTCCGAGGCGATGGGCAGGCCCAACGTTTCACCGAGTTGCCGCATGAACGGCGCAACCGCTTGCAGGGCAAAATATCCATACACCACGGTGGGGATGCCAGCCAGCAGTTCGAGCATGGGTTTGGCCCAGTTTCGGACGCGCATACTGGCATATTCGGCAAGATAAATGGCCGCGAACAATCCTACCGGTACGGCTACCAGCAGGGCAATCGCTGTGACCAGAAGCGATCCGGCAAATAGCGGCACGGCACCAAACGCACCCGAGGAGCCTGCCTGATCGGCGCGCATCGCGGTTTGCGGGCTCCAATCGAGCCCGAACAGGAATTCGCTCAGCGGTACGAGGGAGAAAAAATGCAGCGCTTCGAATAAGACGGAAAGAATGATCGCCGCAGTCACAACGACGGTAAGTGCGGCGGATGCCCACATCATCCCCATCACGAGGGGTTCAAACGGTCGGGAACGTATACCGGTGCGCGTCGCCATGGCGGCGTGATAGCGGAGGGATCACGCCAAGTAAACGGAATTGCGCGCGCTATGCGACAGGCGCATGGCTGAGGCGAGAGCTATGCTAATTATGCAGGTAAATATAGAGGTTCAGGTGCGTCGCCAGCGTAAGCCAGCCGACAAGCGGCAGCAGCATTACCATGGCGACATCGTCCAGGCGCCAGAACAGCACGGTTGTGGTAATCACCGCCACCACCATGATGGAAATAATCACCAGTCCGGCCAATGGATTATGCTGGCCGAAGAAAAAGATCGTCCAGAGCAGGCCGAGGATCAGCTGAATCATCCACCAACGAAGGGGCCGACAATATAGTGATTGGCATACATGAAAAATGCGGGTGGCCGACCAGGCCATCAGGAAATACAGTAAGGTCCAGGCAATCCCAAACACATAACCGGGCGGGGTCAGGGGCGATTTATCGAGGTTCTGGTACCAGCCATCCATTCCCATGGACGAAAATTGCGCGCCGAATAATTGTACGGCTAAGCACAGCCCGTAGAACCACAGAAAATAAACCACTGTATCGCGTTTGAATGTCATAAGACACTGTCGCAGCTTTTGCATTAAGAAACAGCGCCTCCCCGGCGCGCAGAATGTAAAAATAAGATTAGCGGGTTAGTTTTCATACATGGGCAGGAAAACGCTGAATTGTGTGCCTTCGCCGACGACGGAATCGACCGTAATCGCCCCACGGTGGCGGGTAATAATACCCTTCACAATGGCCAGTCCGAGGCCCGTACCGCCCACTTGCCGGGTACGTGCCGAGTCGACGCGGTAAAAACGCTCCATTAGCCGGGGTAAATGCTGCTTGGGAATACCGTCGCCCTGGTCTTTCACGCTCAGCGCCACGACACGACTGAGATTTCGCATGTTCAGATCCTGCGGCAGTTCGGTAGTCAGCCGCAGCGTGATACTGACATCCGAATCGGCATAGCCGTATTTAATCGCGTTGCTGACGAGGTTATGCACCACCTGTGCCAGCTCGTTGCTTTCGCCTTTCACCAGCGGAAGGTTTTCCTGCACCTGCAGCAGCAACCGCATATTCTTATCCGTCGCGCTGCGTTTATGATGCTCGACCTCCTTGCGCACGATCTTGGCAAGATCGGTCGGCTCGGTGGGTACCGAGTGCGCGTTCATCTCGATTTTCGACAGCGACAGCAAATCGCCGATCAGCTGTTGCATGCGGTCGGCCTGATCGAGCATGATCTTGAGGAATTCCTCACGGGCGGCGACGTCGTCTTTCGCCGGGCCGAGCAAGGTTTCGACAAATCCCTTGATGGAGGCCAGCGGCGTGCGCAGTTCGTGCGAGGCATTGGCCACGAAGTCGGCGCGCATCTGCTCGACGCTTTTAAGCTCGGTGATATCGTTCATGGTAATCACGGTCGAGATACCGCCGGCGGTAGGCACGGGGAACCGTTCGATAATCGCAAGGAAGTCACGCACCACCGGGTCTTCGATGCGGAATTCGATTTCGCGGCCCTTTAAATCCTGGATTACCGAGGAGATGGCGTCCATCAGGTAAAGGTTGGGAATCACTTCCTTGAGTTCCTGCCCGGCAAGATTCTGGCCGAAAATCGCCCGCGCCGCGCGGTTGGTACGCACCACACGCTTTTCGTCGTTCACCATGATGAGAATATCGGGCAGCGTATCGACGAGGATTTCGCGCTCGGTGATAATGGTTTCCATCTGTTTCTTTTTTACGTCCCAGCTTGCTTGCAGACGTTTAAGTGCTTCCGAAAGCTCCATCGCCGACCCGATAAACGACAACTCGGGCGCCTGCACGCGTTTGTCGAGGGCGATTTCCTTGACGTAATGGGTAAGTGCCGCAAGGTTCGACAAGAAGGGATAAATCACCAGCGCGGTGGCCACCAGCGCTACCACGTAGGCGTAAATCATTTCGGTGGAGGTGAGCTTGCCCAGGCCGACATAAAGCCCCAGGATCAGCAAGGCGGGCGACGACACCACAAGGGCCGATTTAAGCAAGGTATTGAAGGGAACGGTAATTCTGGCCATAGAGGTCGATGGGGGGTTTGGAAGTTCATGGTGGGCGGGGCAGCCTCCCATGGTTACCTGAATTTTCCTTACCTTACAACCCGTTCCACGGAGGAACCGATTCCCTGAAAACAAGCGTTGACAGCGAAGCAATCCCGTCTATATTCCCCGCCTCTTTAAAAACACACGCCCAACGAAGGCAGGCAATATATGTTCGCAGTGATTCAAACCGGTGGTAAACAGTACCGCGTCACGGCCGGTGACATCATCGAGGTCGAGAAACTGGCTGGTGAAGCCGGCGATAGCATTACGCTCGATCAGGTGCTTTCGCTTTCCGGTGACAAACTCATCATCGGCACCCCGACCATCGCCGGCGCGCTGGTCGAAGCACAGATCATCAGCCAGGAGAAGGCCGATAAAGTTCTCATCTTCAAAAAGAAGCGCCGCCACAATTACCGCCGCAAGAATGGCCATCGTCAGCGCCTCACTGTGCTGCACATCACCGCAGTGAGCCTCAACGGCACCGCGCTGGCCAGCAAAGAGCCGCGCAAACTCGGCGCCCGCAAAGAAGCGGCACCGGCGGCGAAAAAAACCACGGCGGCAAAACCGGCCGCGAAAAAAGCAGCGGCACCGAAAACCGCTGCAGCAAAACCGGCCGTAAAAAAGCCAGCGGCGAAAAAAACCACGGCGGCAAAACCGGCCGCGAAAAAAGCAGCGAAGGCTGCTGAGTAATCATTAAGGAGTTTAAATCATGGCTCACAAGAAAGCAGGCGGTTCATCCC
>DITH01000136.1:0-649 GCA_002422745.1 Alphaproteobacteria bacterium UBA6189 | reverse complement strand
GCACCGGTGTCGGCATAGGCCGCGACTACACCATCTTCGCCACAATCGAAGGGGCGGTGCAGTTCAAAAAAGGCAAGAACGACAAGCAATTCATCTCGGTGGTTGCGTAAGTTTTGCGGCACGCATGTAAAAAGGGCGCCGTCGAGCGCCCTTTTTTATTGGCGGCGCATGCGGTAAGGATATGTCATGAAGTTTATCGATGAAGCAAAAATTTACGTTCAGTCCGGCGCCGGCGGCGAAGGCTGTATTTCGTTCCGTCGCGAGAAATTCATTCCCTTCGGCGGACCCGATGGCGGTGATGGCGGGCGCGGTGGCAGCGTCATCATGCGCGCCGAACCGGGCCTGAACACGTTGGTTGATTACCGTTTCCAGCAGCATTTCAAGGCAAAGCGTGGCGGTCACGGCATGGGTAGCCAGCGTGCGGGCAAGGCTGCGGAAAACATGCTGCTGCTGGTGCCGCTCGGCACTCAGATTTATGACGAAGACCGCGAAACCTTGCTGGCCGATTTCACCCATATCGGGCAGGAAATCGTGCTCGCTAAAGGCGGCCGCGGCGGGCTTGGCAATATCCATTTTAAAAGCTCCACCAACCAGGCGCCCCGCCAGTCGGTACCTGCCGGTCGCGGTGAGGAGCGCACCTTGTGGCTGA
>DITH01000015.1 GCA_002422745.1 Alphaproteobacteria bacterium UBA6189 | reverse complement strand
CCGACCTCCAACAGTAACAGATCGGCCGGATGCTGGGAAAATACCAGGAATGCCGCCGCCGTGGTTGCCTCAAAAAATGTGACAGGAATGGAGGCAGAGGCCTCCTGCACCTGTTGCAGCACGGCGAGCAAGGCGGCGTCGCCAATCGGCATACCGGCGAGGAAAAAACGCTCGTTAAACTGCACCAAATGCGGCGACGTATAGCGATGCACCGTATAGCCCGCCGCCTGATAAATGCCCTGCATGAACGCGATGGCGGAGCCTTTGCCATTGGTCCCTGCCACGTGAATCACCGGCGGCAATTTCCGCTCGGGATGACCGAGCGCCGCCAGCAACTGCGCCATCCGTTCGAGCGATAGATCGATCCCCGGCAAGGATGGATGATTCATGCCCTCCAGCAACGCCGCGATGGCTGGGTTCACATGCATAGCACCTCCGCGTGAGCCGCCACGTTATGCACCCGCAGGTACTGCACGCCGNNGGTAAACAAGGTAAGGAATGATTTGCGCGAATGGCCGTATAGCCATTGGCCGCCGCTGGCCACCAGCGCATCGGCCCGGCGAAGCAGGCTCAGCGATTGATGCTTGGTTTTACCAAAGCCGATGCCGGGGTCGTAGATCAGTCGCTCGGGCGCAATGCCGCACTGTTCGGCATGCGCCGTAACTTCTGCTTTCCAGCGGATAATTTCCTCCACCACATCCACGTTTTCGGGCGAATGTTCCTGCGAACGCGCTGGCAAGCTCAGTGCATGCATCACCACTACCGGGCATTGGGCCTGCGCCAGCAATCGCCGCATGGCGGGGTCGCGTAACCCACCCTGATCGTTGATAATATCTACCCCGGCATCGAGCCCGCGCGCCGCCGTTTCTGCATGGCGGGTATCGAGACTGATGCGCGCGCCGGGCGGCAGCGCACCCAGCACTGGCGCCAGTCGCGCCCATTCTTCCGTTGCATCGAGGGCGGCTGCACCGGGACGTGTCGATTCCGCCCCGAGATCGACCATATCCGCGCCCGCCGCCAGCAAATGTTCCAACTGTGCCTGCGCCTGAGCCGGAGCGAGAAACGCTCCGCCATCGGAAAACGAATCGGGCGTCACATTTAAAATACCTACGAGCTTCGGTCGATGCTCGCGGCGGTAGCTGGCCCATAATTGCTGCGCCGTTTTATCCAGCAGCGGGTGACGCCAGCCAGGAGCAATGTGTGCCAGCGGCTGCAACACAAAAGCCCGCGCGGCTAAGCCGGGATGAGGAATCTGCAACGCCGGGATGTCGATCACCCGATCGTGATACGCAAGAATATCGATATCGATTTCACGCGGCCCCCAGCGACCGCGATCCTGCCGCCCTAGCACGTGCTCCACCTCTTTAACGATGGCAAGCAAGGTTTCCGGCGCATGGGGGGTGGTCACCTCCCACACCGTGTTTAGAAAAGGCTGGTTCCAGCTTGCCGGCGCATCGGGCGGTAGCATGGCCGGGGTTTCCACCGGCTCGGCCATTCGGCCCACGATAACGCCACGCGCTTCGAGCGCATGGTGCGCCTGGGCGAAGGCGGCCACCCGGTCGCCCAGATTGCTGCCCAGTGCCAGCAGGATCATAGCACAGGCGTGAAGGCGGTCGTTGCACCCGCCGGGATATCGGAATGGATAAAGCTCGCCCCCTGCACCAGATGCGGCACGGGTGGGTTGCATTTGGTCAGCTTCATCCAGATACGCATCTTCTCGCCATGATGCTGGTCGAGGTAACTGCGCGTGAAGTCGAACAGCGTCATGCCCATGAACTCCAGCAAACGGTACTCACCGGCGCTGGCATGGGCGTGGATCGCATTGCATAACGCCCCGTAATCCATGAACGTGGCGTAGTCGTCGCGCGCGCAGGGTGGCGCTTCGGGGAAATACAGCCGTAGCGATAAGGCGGTTTTCTGCCGCACATTGCGTTCTTCATCGTAGAAACCGAGATGGGTCATGATTTCCAGCTGGTCGATGGTCAGGATATGGGCGTAATGGGTCATGATTGCTCCGCTGCTGAAAGCGGGATATAGGGCATTGCCATGCATGAGCCAACTCAAATCACCTGCCTCAACGGCCGCTTCGTGCGCGCCCACCGAGCCGCCGTGAGCGTGGCCGACCGTGGCTTTCGTTTTGGCGACGGAGTATTCGAGACCATCCGCCTGGTGGGTGGCGTGCCCTATCAGTGGGACGAGCACATGGCCCGGCTCACGCAAGGCATGGCAGCGATCCACCTGCCTGACACCGGGGCCGACTGGGCCGGACTTGCCCGAAAACTCATCGCGAAAAACCAGGCCAAGGAAGGATTTATCCGCCTTGCCGTCAGCCGCGGCATCGGCAGCCGTGGCTACCTGCCCTACCCGGCAGCCATGCCCCCCACCTATGTGCTGGAGTATTTACCACCCTTGGCCGTCCCCACCGAACCCTACCGGTTATGGCTTAGCCAATGGGCAAAAATTCCCGCGCGATGCCTGCCAGTCGCCCATAAGCTTGCGCAGGGACTGGGTAGCAGCCTTGCCGCCATGGAAGCCCAACAGCATGGATGCGATGAGGCGTTACAGCTCACCACCGAAGGCATGGTGAGCGAAACCAGTAGCGCCAACCTGTTTTGGATCAAGGATGGGCAGCTACTGACCCCAAGCCTGAAAGCCGATTGCCTGAGCGGCACCACGCGCGATGCGTTGTTGCGGCTGGCTGCCGTGCCGGTGCGCAACGTAACGCTCGGCCTCGCCGCACTGGAGAAAGCCGAAGCGGTCGCCATCAGCAATACTCGTCTTGGTTTGCATATGGTACAGACCATCGAGCCGATGGGCTGGCGGTTCGATGTGGCCCATCCTATTTTCCTGCATTTGCGCGAGGCTTTGCACGAAGACCGGCAGCGCTACCGCAAACAGCACGCCAAACGCTGGGGGCAACCTTAATGCGCTGGCACCTGCGCCATACCCTGCCGTGGGAGGAACCGCTGGACTTCGCCGCACGGGTTCGGCAACAGCCCATGTGCCTGTTTTATTCCAGCCGCAGCGAGCGCTGGAGCGGCCAGCAAAGTTTTCTTTTGCTGGAGCCGCAAGAAACGGTGGAAGCCACAACGTGGCACGATTTACCCGTTCTTCCCAAGCACGCAGACGGTCTACCGTATTGGGCGGGCTATCTGGGTTATGGCTT
>DITH01000020.1 GCA_002422745.1 Alphaproteobacteria bacterium UBA6189 | reverse complement strand
AAGCTGTCCATCGCTTGGGATGCCGGGAATGGTGTGGCCGGGCCGGTGATTTCGCATTTGCTGGAGGGACTCAGCCAGCGCCATCTGGGATTGTTTCTTGAGGTGAACGGGCAGTTCCCCAATCATCACCCCGATCCGGCCGATGTACATACGCTGAAAACATTGCAGGAAACCGTGCTGCACGAACAATGCGCGTTTGGCGTCGCTTTCGATGGCGACGGCGACCGGCTCGGCGTGGTCGACCATCTCGGCCGTGTTGTCGCGCCCGACCATTTGCTAATGATCCTCGCGCTTGACGTGCTGGCGCATCACCCCGGTGCCACCATCATGGCCGACGTCAAAACCTCAGACATTTTCTTCGCGTTGGTGCGCGAGCATGGCGGCAACCCGATCATGGGTAAAACCGGCCATGCCTATTTTAAAACCGCCATGCCGGAAAACGGCGCGAAATTCGGTGGCGAAGCCAGCGGTCACTTGTTTTTTGCCGATGAATATTTCGGTTACGATGACGGGATTTATGCCGCGTTGCGGCTTGCGCGTATCCTTGCCACGTCGGAACAAACGCTCGGCGCGATTATCGATGCGTTGCCTCCGCTGCATACGTCGCGCGAGCTGCGCATTCCCTGCGCCGACGACCGCAAATTCGATGTCATCGCCGCTATTGCTACCGAGCTTTCGCAGCAAGGCAGCACCGTCAATATGCTCGATGGTGTACGGGTAACGACCGAGGATGGCTGGTGGCTGCTCCGTGCCTCCAACACGCAGGGCGCGCTGGTCGCACGCGCCGAAGGCCATACCGAGGAAGGCACGCGCCGCCTTCTCGCTGTGCTGCAATATTTGCTGAATGCGCAAGGGATTGAAATCCAATTAAGCTGACCGCGATTCATTCCGTTTCCGTAAATTACGTTTTTGTCATGACCTCGTATTAATATGACATAGGGCGTTCCCCTAGGTAAGGGTCATGCAACAAGATGCATGAACCTACTGCATGGTAAGGTGACGCACCGACACTTTACCGACACGGATTCCGTCGCAGCGGAACCGTTTCTTCATTGCACTAACATTTGCATGGAGGGGCGTGATGCCTGCGACAAATATTATGGAATTTATCGACCAATCGCACCAACAGGCGACGGTCGAGGACTTGGTAAGTCTCTTTATCGACAGCATTGCCGTGTTTGGTTATACTAAATTCTGCAGTTTTACGACCGATGGGCTCCGCGCTGAAAGTCATCATGTGATGGCCGACGGACCGCATTACAGCCGCGAATTTTTCGATGTTTACGAGCAGCGTAATTTCATCGACCATGACCCGGTCTACCGTCTGTTTTCCCATCGCCGCCGTCCGTTCAGCTGGGCGGAGGTCAGTGTGCTGGCTCTCACCCGCAAGCAACGCGAAGTAATGGAAACGCGCGAACAGTTCGGCATGAAGTCCGGCGTTGGTACCGCTGTGCAAAGCTGCGACCGCGCCCTTGTCGGCATGTCACTGGCAAGCCCGCATGCCGATGCACGCTACGACCAGCAGGCGCTGGGGGAACTGTTTGCCCTGTGCAATCAGTTCCAATTGCGCCGCTCTTCCATTCTCTGGGAGGAAGAACTTCGTCTGCCGAATGTCGAACTTTCTGCCCGTGAAAAAGAGATGTTGATCTGGTGCTCGCAGGGTAAAAGCAACCGGGTGATCGCCACGATTCTCGGTATTTCCGAAAAGACGGTGGAATTTCATCTGGCGTCGTCGTTTCGCAAGCTGGATGTGTCGAGCCGCACCTGCGCCGTGCTGAAGGCCGTTGGCCTCAAACTCATCAATCCATAACGCTAGGCAGGTTCCCAGCTATCTATGGTTTTGCGTTCTTTTATGATGCTTCATCATCCCACAAAAAAACCGGGAGATTCTATGTCGGCAAGCAAGAAACAACCCCTACCCCCCAGTGCGCAATCGCTGCGGCGTATTTATCGGCGTCACCTGGCTTTTGGCTGGTGCTTGCTCGCCGTGTTGGCCGCGAGTTACCTCGCGGTTTAGGCCGCCGGCTCCTGCTGAGTGAGGCAGTGGAGGGTGCCGAGGCCCCACACCAGGTCGCGGGCGTAAATGCCAATGACCTGCCGGGTCGGGAAACATGCCTGCAAAATCGTGAGTGCTTGTGCGTCCGCCGGGTCGTTAAAGACTGGCACCAGCACCGCATGATTGCAGATGAGGAAATTGGCGTAACTCGCCGGTAGCCGCTCCCCATCGAAGATCACCGGGCGCGGCATCGGCAATGCAATCACTTCGAATGTTTTGCCCTGCGCGTCGCGGGCTTTTTTCAGCCGTTTCAGATTTTCCTGCAGCAGCGCATAATTGGCGTCGGCTTTGTCACTTTCTACCGCCGTGACGATTTTTCCCGGCGCCACGAAGCGGGTGATGTCATCGACATGGCCGTGCGTGTCATCGCCGACAATCCCGGCCTCAAGCCAGATGGTGTTGGTGGCGCCCAAATACTGTGCAAAAATCGCCTCGTAATCAGTACGGGTGAAGCCTTTGTTGCGCACCTGCTGTTTGGAAAGGAGCCATTCTTCCGTCACGAGAATACTGCCTTCGCCATCCACTTCGATGCCGCCGCCTTCCAACACCACCGTACGTTTTTTATAGGTGGGGGCAAGCCCGGCATGGCCGCTTTTGGACAGCATGTGCGCCGGCAGCTGGTTATCGGCTTTATGGTTGGGATATTTCGCCCAGCCGTTGAAGCCCCAATCCAGTCCGATCAGCTCACCACCGGCTTCGTGTACCCAGATCGCGCCGCAATCGCGCATCCAGCCGCGATCGGTTGGAGCGATGAGGAAATCCACCTGCGTCAGGTTAACATTGCTGCGCTGCAAAACTTTTTTTGCTGCACGTTTTGCTGCAGCATCATTTACCACCAACCCCAGCCGTTGCCCGGCCGTAACATGGCGCGCAATCTCGGCAAACACCCATGGGATCGGCTCGAATTTACCCGGCCAATCCGCTTTCTGGTGCGGCCAGGCAAGCCACGTGCGCGTTTGCGGTGCCCATTCGGCAGGCATGCGAAATTGCGCAGCGGCGGCCATTAATAGGCATCCGGATGCTGCAGGATCTTGCCATATGCATCGATGCGGCGATCGCGGAAATACGGCCAGTGCTGGCGCTGGGTTTCTACTTTTTTCGGGTCGATGACCGCTGTCAGCACTCCTTCGAACCGATCGTCGGCCTGGTCGATATAACGGCCCGAACTGTCGCAGATGAAGCTATGGCCGAAGAATTCCAGCCCGCCACCGTCGGTATCCTTCTCCAACCCGATCCGGTTGGGTGCGGCGATGAACACATTGTTCGCTACCGCGTGCCCACGCATGACGGTTTGCCATTTGTTCCACTGCTCATCGCCGTAATCGGATTTTTCGTCCGGATGCCAACCGATTGCGGTGGGGTAGAAAATCACGCTGGCGCCCTGCATGGCGGTCAGGCGAGCGGCTTCGGGGAACCACTGGTCCCAGCAGATCAGCACGCCGATGCGGCCGAATTTAGTGTCAAAATTCTTAAAGCCGAGATCGCCCGGGGTGAAATAAAATTTCTCGTAGTAGCGGGGGTCGTCGGGGATGTGCATTTTACGGTACATGCCGAGATCCGTGCCATCGGCATCGAACACGACGGCGGTATTATGATACATGCCCGCCGTGCGCCGCTCAAACAATGAGGTGACGATCACCATCTCGAGCTCTTTGGCGAGTGCGCTGAAAAACTGCGTGCTCGGGCCGGGAATCGGCTCGGCCAGATCGAAATAATCGTGATTTTCCGTCTGGCAGAAATAATAGCTGCGAAACAGCTCGGGCAGGCAGGCGACCTGCACACCTTTCGCTTTGGCTTCACGTAACAATTCCTCGGCCCGCTTCATATTAGCCGCGGGTTCCGGTTGCATCGCCATCTGGATGATGCCGATCATATAGGGCTGCATGGTTTTCATGGCGCGCAGGTAGCAGGTTTGAGCTTGCCGCGCAATATGCTATAGCATCCATTCACCTTTACGGAGGCTTCCATGCTCCCTGCCCTCGCCGTCGCCGCCCTTGCTCCCTACACAGGGGCGCTGGCCGTGTTCTATCTGTACCTGTCCATGCGCACCGCCAATTTCCGCCGTCGCGAGCGGATCGGCATCGGCTATGGCGAACATGCCGCACTCGTGCGTTCGGCCCGTGCCCACGCTAATTTTATCGAGTATGTACCATTTTGCCTGCTGATCCTGCTGATGGGCGGACTGCTTGGCGTGACGGCCCTGATGCTGCATGCGCTTGGTCTTGCCTTACTGGTGGGTCGCGTGCTGCATGCGTACGGTATCCTCGTGGCCGAACCGCGGTCGCAAAACTACCTGTTTCGCGCCGGCGGCATGTTGCTTACGCTCGGTAGCATAGGTGCCGGCGCGGCGCTTTTGCTCTGGCAATGGACGGGAATTTCCCTTTAATGGGGCGACGCGCCCATAGCTCAACTGGATAGAGCACTCGCCTTCTAAGCGAGCGGTTGCAGGTTCGAGTCCTGCTGGGCGCGCCAGACGCAATCACGCCGACCACGATTGCTCGCAGTCGGCGTGATCATTCTTCGCACAAAGAACTAACGGAAAGTCGTTTCGCCGCGACGTTCGGAGAAATGCGTCATATCCTGCGTCGTGGCCGAGTTGCCTTTCTGAACCACCGCGCCTAACCGGCTGCCGGTAATCGGGCGTTCGCTCGGATACATGGTATTCCAGCTTTCCGGCTTGCCGCGTTCACGGTTTTCAAACTTGCTGTAGTTATGGCTACGGTTGACTTGGGCGCTTTGGCCTTTATGCACCGTGTTGCTTTCATAGCTACGGCCTTCGTTGTAATGGCGGCCATGCTTGTAATCATTGGCCTGGGCGGCACCAGCCATCGCCATCACGGCGAGGGTCGAGGCAGTCACCGCAAGGGTACGAATCGACATAATCTTCTCCTTCGTTGGTTTGCATGCGCAGTGCGCACGGCCCCACTATCGGAGGGTTCGACTTAAACCGCGATGGGATTGCCCGAAGGAAATATCAGGAGAGGCTAAAGAACGCGTCTTTATGCCGCGAGTCCCAGCTGCTGGCAATAACGCTGGAGTTTCTCTTCAAGTTCGCGCGGCTGGAAGGGCTTACTGAGATAATCATCCATACCGGCGCGCAGGCAACGTTCGCGGTCGCCTTTTAAGGCGTGCGCCGTCATGCCAATAATGGGGCATGCCGTGCGGTTTTGTTCACCTTCCCACAAACGGATGGCTTCGGTGGCGGCGATGCCGTCCATCTCGGGCATTTGCACATCCATCAGGATCATGGAAAAGGTCTCCTGCTCAACCAGGCGAACGGCCTCTGCCCCATTGGTGGCCACTTCCACGCTGTATCCGGTCGACTCGAGAAAATCGCGGATCACTGCGGTGTTGCTTTCGTTGTCCTCCACCACAAGGATTCGGTGCAGGCTGCCGCTGTTGAAGGTGGCTGCCGAGCTCAGTGATCCAACAAGAACTGCGGGAGAGGATGGTTTGGCGGGAGGCCAGGGGAGTGCAAGGCTGAAGGTGCTGCCTTCACCCGGCTTGCTGGCCACCTTGATCTCGCCGCCGTGCATTTCTGCGAGGCGCTTGACGATGGACAAGCCGAGACCGGTCCCCCCATGACGTTTGGTGAGGGTGGATTCCAGCTGGGTAAAGGGTCGAAAGAGCAGGTCGATTTTATCCGCAGGGATCCCCTCACCGGTGTCTGCGATCTCGAAAATCAGCCTCATGTTGGGGGCATCGAGCCGGGTGGTGAGCCGGACGGAGCCGCCCCTCTCGGTGAACTTGAGGGCGTTGCTGAGCAGGTTGAGCAGGATCTGGCGAAGGCGACGAGGGTCGGCCTCGATCTCCGGAGCATGGGGGTCCACCTGGGCGCTCAGGCTGATCCCTCTGGCCTTGGCATTTTCCTCCAGCAAGCGGGCCACACTGGCAATCAGATCGGGCACGCGAACCGTTTCCGATTCCAGCACGACGCGACCAGCCTCGATCTTGGCAAGGTCAAGGATGTCGTTGATGAGGGAGAGAAGGTGGCGCCCGCTGTCCTCCACGCGCTTGAGCGACTCGAGTTGGCGGGTGTTCAATTCGCCATAGACTCCCATGGCGAGAGCCTCGCTCATCCCCAGAATGGCATTGAGCGGGGTGCGCAGTTCGTGGCTCAT
>DITH01000034.1:280-3368 GCA_002422745.1 Alphaproteobacteria bacterium UBA6189 | reverse complement strand
GGGCGATGATCGAGAAATTACGGATATGGGCAATGTCAGTCATGCCGGGCTTCTACGGCCATTAGGCCTCGCTTGCAAGTGCTGTGTGCGGCATTATCCGCGCCAATCTTCATCGAAATGTCATCTATTTACCCTGCATGTTCCAGTAAACTGATGCGATGGAAGAACCCGCCTTCAGCACCTTACCTCCTGCCTTACCGGCCAGCCCGGCGGCCGTGGCACATGCCCGCAGCATGGCCACCACCATGGGTACAGTCGCGGGGGCCATTGGCGGTGGCGTCCTCTCCGCCGGGTATCCGCTGATCGAGCAGCTTGGCTGGCGGCACACGCTGAGCATGCTGCTTGCCGGTAGTATGCTGGGAGGTATCGCCGGCTATATCTTCAGCGAGCGCACCTGGAAGTTGCCGGTCAAAACCCCTGAGGCACCTGTGGTAAATGAAACGGTATTCGCCCAGCCTCCCTCCCATGCCGAGCGGCTGCAAAACGAGCGTTCCCAGCAGGCGGAAAACCCAGCGCGCGCATAACTTGCGCGGCCCCACCAATTTGCTATAGCTAAACCTTCCATTCATCTGGAGGTACCCATGCGCCGTTCTTACGCCCTGCTTGCTGCCCTGCTCCTCACCACGCCTGCCTTCGCTGCCGACACGGCTGCTACCGACCAAACACTCGCCAAAGCGCCTTCCGGCACCTATGCGCTGGAAAAAACGCACGCCAGCATTACCTTCAACGTCATGCATATGGGATTCGCCCGTTACACGGCCCGCTTCAACGATTTCGACGCCAGCTACACGCTCGACCCCGCCACGCCCGAGAACAGCAAACTCACCGTCACCATTCGCCCGGCCAGCCTCGATGCGAACAACGAAAAACTCACCGCCCACACCAATAATAGCGACTTTTTTAATGTCGAAAAATACCCCACCATCACCTTCACCAGCACGCGGATCGAACGTACCGGCGACACTACCGGAAAAATCCATGGCGAGATGACCATGCTCGGGGTTACCAAACCGGTCGTACTCGATGCTACCTTCAACGGCGGCGGCATGCACCCGCATTTCAAAACCTACGCCATGGGGTTTAGCGCCGTCACCACCATCAAACGCTCCGAATTCGGCATGAACTACGGCATCCCCATGGTCGGCGACGACGTGCATGCCGCCATCGAAGTCGAGTTCTTAAAACAATGAGCACCGTGCATGCTTCCACCCTACGGCGTTACGACCCTGTCGCCGTATTCCTGCATTGGGCTATTGCGTTGCTCATTATCGTCATGATTCCAGTGGGCCTTACCATGGAGGACTGGCCAATCGCCTGGCGATTCCAGGCCATTAACCTGCATAAGGCGACCGGCATTTGCATCCTGGCGCTCAGCGTGTTTCGCCTGATCTGGCGGCTCATGAACCCAGCCCCCGCCTTGCCCGACGGCATGCCGGGTTGGCAGCGCTGGGCGGCCCATCTGTCGCATTGGCTGCTCTATGCATTCATTATTCTCATGCCACTTTCCGGCTGGCTCATGGTGTCCGCTTCGGCCAAATACCCGATCGTGTTTTTTGGCGTGGGCGAAGCCCCATTCCTTCCCATGCCCGCCGATGCCGCGCTTACCAAATTCATCGGCGGTCTCGCCCACGAAGTGCATGAATATTTCGGCTTTGTCGCGATCGCGCTTATCCTGGTGCATCTGGGCGCAGCGCTTAAACATCATCTCGTCGATCGCGATGCGGTATTGGTGCGCATGTTGCCGCGTTTCCTTACCCAGCGGGGCGAATAATGCGGCGCCTGCTTCCGCTGTGTTCCCTTCTTCTGGCCAGCCCGGCTATTGCCCAGGAATGGCTGGTGGACCACGCGCAGTCCACCCTCACCTTCACCGGCAGTCAGGCGGGTGATCCCTTTACCGGAGAGTTCACGCGTTTTCATCCCGAGATCGATTTCGACCCAGCCAAACCGGAAATGGGCCATATCCGCGTCACCATCGATATGAGTAGCGCTCGCCTGTCCGATAAACAGCAAAACGATGCGCTGCCGACCGCCGACTGGTTCGCGACCGAAACCTACCCGCAGGCAGTCTTTGAATCTCAGAAAATTCGTACTGTTTCGACGCAAGGCTATGAAGCAAAAGGCACGCTCACCCTGCGCGGTATCAGCCAACCGGTTATTTTGCCCTTTACCTTAACGCCGCAGGGCGAAAGCATGCGCGCCGAGGGCGAAACCATGCTGATGCGCAATCAATTCGGGCTGGGCGGTAGCCAATGGGCGGATGACCGCTGGGTCGCCTACCCCGTCACCGTGAACTTCTCATTATTGGCACAGCCAAAACCCTAACGGCTTAATTGCAGCAGGGGCAATCGCCAGCCGTTGCCATGCCGCATTCGCAATCAGCATGTTTTACCGCCTCGTGCTGGGCTTTGGCATCGCGCGCCATTTGTTCACACTCGCTGCAGCCGCCTTTGTTTGCCGTGCCACAGGCAGCCAGCAGCATCAGAACGGCACTCAAGGTTAGTAGATGTTTCATATAATTCCCCATGCGATGATTGATGAAAGGCTTATACCCCCTTGGGGTACGCCTGGCAATCGGGTTTTCGGGAGAAATGGTGCCGCCTATAGGACTCGAACCTACGACCCCATCATTACGAATGATGTNNTCTACCAACTGAGCTAAGGCGGCATCCGGCGGGAACATAGCAGCCCGTCCCTCCCCGGCAACCAAAATTTTCTACGGTTTGTGCAAGCGAGTATTTTCCTGCGGTTCTAGTCGTAACGCAGTTCGCCCACTTTCCCCCAAAACACCCGGTAGGCAAAAATCGTATAACCGATGATACAAGGCAACACGATCAAGGTGCCGACGAGAATAATCAGCAGCGACTCCGGTGCACTGGCCGCCTGCCAGATGGTCAGCCGTTCCGGCACGATATACGGGTAGAAACTATACGCCAGCCCGAAAAAACCCATCATGAACAGTCCAACACTGCCGGAAAACGGTACCCATCCCCAACGCGCGGGATTGCGGGTCAGGTGGCGTAAATTCATTTCCACCAGCACGATCAACCCGGCCACCAGAAGCGGCACCGGCAATAGCAGGAAAAATTGC
>DITH01000034.1:0-243 GCA_002422745.1 Alphaproteobacteria bacterium UBA6189 | reverse complement strand
CGGTTTTCATAATCAGCCAGCCCGATCCCACCAGGCAGTAGCCGCACATCAGCCCCAGCCCGGCAAGGATGCCGAATCCCAACGTGCCGGGCGAACGCTCGAACCCCATAATGAACATCGCCAGCATGTAGCCTTGCGAAAAACTGGCCAGGGTCGAACCGCCAATGAAGGCGCCATCCCAGCGACGCTTGTGATGGTCCCTCGCCTTGGCGCGAAAATCGAACGCCACCCCGCGCAGGATCA
>DITH01000111.1 GCA_002422745.1 Alphaproteobacteria bacterium UBA6189 | reverse complement strand
CCCTCCATCAGGCAGCCATCGCCGGTAATTACGTACGTGGCGTGATCTACCAGCGCATCGCCAAATTCAGCGTTCAGCGCGCGTTCGGCCATCGCCATACCCACCGCATTGGCAAATCCCTGCCCCAGCGGCCCGGTGGTGGTTTCGATGCCGGTGGCATGGCCATATTCCGGGTGGCCCGCTGTTTTTGCGCCCCATTGGCGGAAATTCTTTATCTCCTCCAGCGTCATATCAGGGTAGCCGGTGAGGTAAAGCAGCGCATATTGCAGCATGGAGCCATGCCCGGCCGAGAGAATAAACCGGTCGCGATCCGGCCAGTGCGGATGCTCGGGATCGTATTTCAAAAACTCGGTGAACAGCACGGTCGCCACGTCCGCCATGCCCATCGGCATACCGGGATGGCCCGATTTTGCCTTTTCCACCGCGTCCATACTCAGCGCTCGGATAGCGTTGGCCATACGGTCATGGCTCACCGGTTGGGGGGTCGATTTAGGGGCTGGCATCGGCATGGCTCGCTCGCATTTAGAATGGGGTGCGTCGGGTGTAGCACGCTAACGGCCGATTGCAACCCTGCGCCATCATTGGTCCACGGCGTGCGCGCGAAACGATCCGAATGTCGCCCATCGCAGGTTATCCCCACCCAATCGCCGCGCTTGCCAAGCACGCCGCCATCTGCTTGGTTACACGTAATTACAAGAAACTAGCTCGCAACGCTCAACATAAACCTCAGCGTGAGGGTGGTATGGCAAGCAACTCGGAATCCAGCCTTAATACGGCCATTAACGCCGTCACGGCGGCACTCGACCGGCTCGAAGCCGGTGTAGTGACGGCGCTGGCGGAGCGTAACCAGTCGGCAGCGGCGCGCGAAACGATTCAGTCCGAACTCACCGCCAGTTGGGAAACCCACAGCACCCGGATCGAGGCGGAACTCACCGAAGCGCAGGAAGAAAATTCCTACCTGAAAGAGGACAACCAGCGCCTCTCCAACCAATTGCAGCAATTGCAGCAGGATTATCTCGACCTGCAAACCACCGCCAGCGGTACCGCCAAAAAGCTCGACCGCTCCGTGAAACAACTCGATCTGATTCTGGAGCAGGCATGAAAACTATCAAAGCAGTCGTCTACGGCAAAGAATACACCCTCGCCTGCGACGAAGGGCAGGAGCAACACCTGCAGCAACTGGTCGGCCAGCTGAACAACCGCGCCAAAACGCTTGAGAAGGCCGTCGGCAAACTGCCCGAAGGGCTGATGATGATCTACACCGCCCTGATGCTGTGCGATGAATTGCACGATGCGGGCCGCGAAAATATCCGGTTGAAAGACGAACTCACCCGCGCCCACCGCCAGATGCAGGAATCCGGTGGCGACGATGCCCGCCTGCTGGCGCTCGAGGAAGAAGTGGCCGATAATCTGCAGGCCCTTGCCAGCCGCATCGAAGGCCTGGCCGAGAAGCTTGCTTCTTAGTGCTAGCTGCTAGGGCTAGCGACTAGTCGATATGCGCATTTGCGCACGAAAGGGGCAAAATCTTCCCTCTTCTAGTTAATGGGAGGCGACCGCCGACCCGCAAAGCGGCGAGGATAGCGAAGCGTAAGGGGGGTAAGCCCCCTTGCCGCGGCCAAGGGCCGCCATCATAACTAGCCATTCGCTTGCAAAACTCAACCGCGTGCACTACCTTAGGAGACGAATGGTACTGCCCGGTGCGAGTGGGTACAAATGCTCCGGGACCGATAATCACCTTTCGGGAGCTGTCCCTGTTGCTGGCCGTGGCTGGCAGCATACGGCACCCACCTGACTCGAAGGGTCACGGGAGGTTATAACGCCATACGGCCAGGGTGGTCCATTCACACACTCTCTCTATGCTTATGGTTTCGTCATCAAACTGTCATCATGGCATGCTAGAGACGGGCGATCACTCATGTGGAGAGCCCGATGTCCCAGCCCGTACCAACCATGAACGCTGAATCTAGCAATCTTCCATTAACAATGGGGGAATATTACCAGCATGCACCCCGGTTCGAGCCCGCTTCTCTTGATACCTTGCGAGAGATCGTGACGGGCCGCACGACCAGCCTGCCGGCCATGCATTTCATTGACCCCAAATATCACGGGAAAACCGGAACGATTGCGTACATTCCGCTCGACAACCCAGAACATATCCCTGCCCTGACCGGGCTTTACCTGCCCGTGATGCTCGATCAGGTATCGAGCACGGCAATAAGCTTTCACGTGCCCAATCATGCGGAACTCAAAATCAAGCTTCCTAAAGCAATCCTCCCGGTTGATCTCGAGATCAGTGAAAAACTTTTTTCATGCATCAAGCAGGCTTGCACAGGCGAGAAAGACAGTTCTTCCCGCCGTGCCGATAAAATACTGGTCGATAAAGTGCAGGCCGAAATGAAGGGTGGGCGCGCGCTCCTGTAGCCCTACTGCCCGGTTGCGGTAATCACCGTGCCAATGTGGTTGCCTTCGGTATCGTAAATTTTACCGCCGCCCACCGGGTTCAGCTCCACCCGTCCGTAAATACGCCCGTCTTCCCCGATCAGTTTCAGCTGATGCGTCAGCGAGCCGGTTTTCGGTTTGTCGTCATCGCCACGATCGCAGGCGGCTAATAAAGTGATCGTCGCGAGGGCGGTCAGGCTGGTTCGCAAAAACGTTTTAGCAGTCATAAAACACTCCGGTTGGCGAAATGAATGTACCCTGTTTTTGCGTGAGCCGATATAAAAAAGTAAGACGAATATACTACAGCGTGCATCGGTCAGGCCACTGCACGGCATGGCTGCAAAATGCACAAAATCCGTTCATTGTCATGATCCTGTCATAGAGCTTTGCTACGGCAGAGGCTGAACAGGAACATCCATGCGCGACACTGCCGAACTTTCCGCACCGACCGCTGCCATCCGCGAAATCCCCATGAGCCGGGGCGACCTCGCGCTGGTGCTCGGCGGCTATAAAACCGCGCATTTCGTAAGCCACGAACTCAGACCGGGCGAGCTCACCTGTTTCATCTGTGGTGAGGGCGAGGAAACAATCCGTATTCCCGTGCGTATCCAATCGGTCGAAGAAAATCATCGTAACGCGCCTTTAACGAACCCCGAACTAAAACCATTCGGCCGGGTGTTGGGGCAGCCTGCGAAAGAGCGCAAACCTACCTTATCGGCGCAGACCCTGGAAAAACAGCAGCGCAAACATAGCGCGGCGCCTGCGCGCGCCTCGGCCAAGGCCTTTCTCGCAGCGGAGGAGCCAGCCCTAAAGACCGAATATTTCGCCAGTGATTTTGATAAGACGCCGCGGTATGCGATTCACTTTCAGCGTGAAATGAATCCCGACATGCCACGTCGGGAAGTAGAAAAATGGCTGGTGGAGTATCGCCGAGCGTATGCTCAACTAGAAAAACCTATCCGATCCGCTCACGGCTACCTGCACCCAGTTGCCTCCCATTTGGAAGATGTGCCCACGGAGGATTTCTGGCAAGCGATTCACTTCCTGCGCAAAAATAAAAAACCGTTCAGTGTGGACGCTATCCTGTCGGATATGCGCGAACCGATCGAGCGCTTGAGCGCAGGGCTCCGTGTTGAACCCAGCACCGCAACGTTCGAACCGGTAGCAGACCGCTTGGAACGTCAAGCGAAGCTCATTTCCGAATATCCGGCCTGGCACTGCAGCAATGAATTGGAATCGACGGTTGGGCGAACGGGCTTGTTAGCCATGGGGGCGATTTCGCGATTGGCCTACCGCGAACCCATAGCATTCAAACAGGAAGCAACCGCCAACCACGAGCATCGCGCCATTTTGCACGCCACGCGTTCAGCACAGGTATCTGGCGTGCCCGAGAGTAATTATATCGATTTGCCAATCATGATTAGCAATCACGCTGAACCCCATCATAGCGGTGATCTGACCGATGCGATTGCCCATCAGCATGGCTATCGCAGTAAAGAAAAAATGCGGCGGGCACTGGAATTGAACCCGGGGGAAGAATGCGAGTTTTACTCCTACCCTGCCCGCGTAGCCTATCCGCACGAGCTTTGCCACAACGACGATCGCGGCAAGCATCAATTCAGTGCATTGATGGAACGCGTGTACGACGTCTGGAAAACGAAAGGCGATTCCATCCTACGCGCCGAGAAATTTCTGGCGACGTTACCGGAGAAAGAACGCCAGCACGCTACCTGGCGTATTTTGCCGGACCGTCTGTTACGCGAGACCGACCTGTTTATGAACTATCCTCACCCGGTCGATGGCATCGCCCACCCCGCCGAAGTACGATTGAAACTTTTGCCGGTGCTGCCAAAGGAAGCCTATGCAGAGTTGAAATTGCCGGAGAAAAAGAAAGCCCCTTCTTCTTCAAAACGGTCGAGTTGGAGCAGAATGAAGGATAGCGGCATCCTCGAAGGAGAGGGTTGGGCTGCTTATGTTAACCCAGACTCGCGCAAACGCGGCTACGAAGTAGGATAATCCAGCCCATTGCCTCTTGGAATGAAACGGAGCATACTCGCTTGCATGAGCACTGCTGATCGCACCATGGCGTTGGAAAAACGGAAGCTGCGCCAGGAAATGCTGGCGCGCCGCCGCGGGCTGGCCCATGCCGCTATGCATGGCGCCAACCAGTCTATTGCCCGCCATTTTGCCGATCATCCCATCCTCGCCTTCGCCCCCTCCTTCGCGGGCTACATCGCCATTCGTGGCGAGCTCGACGTGCTGCCCGTATTCGACATGATGGCGCGCTACCGCAAAGATACCGCCCTACCCTGCATCACCGAAAGCGGCCGCCTGCAATTTCGCCGCTGGCGCCGGGGCGATCCGCTGGTGCGCAGTGCCGCCCTCAACGTGCAGGAACCCGCTGCGAATGTAGAAACCATTATTCCTGCGTTGGTGCTGGTGCCGCTGCTCGCCTTCGATGGCGAAGGCTACCGCCTCGGCTACGGCGCCGGTTATTACGACCGCACCA
>DITH01000039.1 GCA_002422745.1 Alphaproteobacteria bacterium UBA6189 | reverse complement strand
CGGCGCGCGCAACCCGTGCCTTATGGCCGCGCCAGCGTGGATCGGACTGCAGGACAGTCAGGGCGCCCGCGTTAGCCATGCGCATCCACCCCGGCGCTACTCGCCATCGCTGTCATTCGCCTCGGCATAACGTTTTTTCTTATCTTCCCACTCGTCATAGGCTTTGATGATTTTCGCTGCCAGCGGGTGACGCACCACATCGCCATCGCTGAAGCGAATAACGTCGATGCCGGGAATATGCTCGATCTTCGGAATGCAATCGGTCAGTCCGGATTTGATGTCCTTGGGCAGATCGATCTGTGATTGGTCGCCCGTAATCACCATGCGCGAGCGTTCACCCATGCGGGTGAGGAACATTTTCATCTGGGTGCGCGTGGTATTCTGCGCCTCGTCGAGAATCACAAAGGCATTGCTAAACGTCCGCCCCCGCATGAAGGCCAACGGCGCCAGCTCGATCTCGCCGTTTTCGATGGCTTCCTGCACGCGGTCGGCGGGCATCATGTCGAACAGCGCATCGTAAAGCGGGCGCATNNAAGCCCAGTTTTTCGCCCGCTTCAACCGCCGGGCGCGACAGGATAATACGCTCAACCTTCTTGTTCATGAACATGTAGGCAGCCATGGCGACGGCGATGTAGGTTTTTCCCGTCCCTGCCGGGCCGAGGGCGAATACCAGGTCGCTGTCATACATGGTGCGCATGTAGTTGGCCTGGATATGCGTGTACGGCACCACGGTTTTCTTCATGGTGCGGATATACACATCCGAATCCGCTTCGCTGACGCCGTGGCGATTCTTGGGTTTTTTATCGTGCACCGGGGGTAACATCCGCACCATAGCGCTGATATGTTCCTCGGTGACGTCCTCGCCCTTCTCGATGCGCTCGTACAGCGACTGTACCAACCGCTCCGTCGCCTCGACATCGCGCTTATGGCCGGTAATGGAAAGCATATTGCCGCGACTGACAAGATCGACATTCAGTAGGCGTGATAGCTGTTCGAGATGCGAATCGTGATCGCCGTACAGCTGGGGGAGATACTGGTTATTTTCGAAGAAAACGTTAGTGTTTTCCTGACCTTTAGCTGCACGTTTATCGGGTTTGGACATAATGCTCCGTACCTGCATGCGTCACCCCGAACGTGATTCGGGATCTATAAAGATGCTGAAACGCGTTCAGCATGACGGGTTTCATGAACAGGCGAAACCACTTCACCCTTCACTGAATTAAGGTAGGCAGCGGTAATGCGTACGTCAATCAATTGCCCGGCGTAATCCACCGCGTTATCGAGCACGACGGATTGCATGTAGGGCGATTTCCCGATCATTTGTCCGGCCTGTTTGCCTGCACGGTCGAACAGTACCCGCTGGACAGTGCCGACTTTGCTTTGGTTGAAATGCAGTTGCTGGGCCTGGGTATACGAGAATAACGTCGCCAGGCGCTGCTCTTTTACCATTTCATCGACCTGCTCATCTCTGCCGGCGGCAGGAGTCCCGGGGCGCGGGCTATATTTAAACGCATAGGCCGAGGCAAACCCCACCGTTTCGATCAGGCGAATTGTGTCGTCGAGATCGGCCTCGGTTTCGCCGGGAAAACCGAGGATAAAATCCGAGCTGAACGCGATATCTGGGCGTGCGGCGCGTAATTTTTCGATGATGGCGATATATTGCGCAGCCGTATGGCGCCGGTTCATCGCTTTCAAAATACGATCGGAGCCCGATTGCACGGGTAAATGTAGAAACGGCATGAGCTTCTCGACCTCCCCATGGGCCGCGATCAAATCGTCGTTCATATCGTTGGGGTGCGACGTGGTGTAACGAATCCGCTCCAGCCCATCGATGCGGGCGAGATGGCGGATCAGCTGGCCGAGATTCCATTCCTCACCGTTGGGCCCTTCGCCGTGATACGCATTCACGTTCTGGCCAAGCAGGGCGATTTCAATGCTACCATGGGCCACAAGCTGGCGCACTTCGCGCTCGATCGCTGCCACCGGGCGTGAGAACTCGGCGCCGCGCGTATAGGGAACCACGCAAAAGGTGCAGAATTTATCACAGCCTTCCTGTACCGACACAAAAGCCACCGCGCCTTGCGCCGACACCGCGTCGGGCAACAAATCGAATTTTGCTTCCTCGGTAAAATCCAACTTCACTTGCGAGGCACGGGTGCGCTCACTTTCGGCAATCAAATCGGGCAGGGTATGGTAGCTTTGCGGCCCCACCACCATATCGACATACGGCGCGCGGGCGATGATTTCCTCACCCTCCGCCTGCGCCACGCAGCCGGCCACGCTAATAAGCATGCGGCGGCCTTCGTCCTGCTGTAGCCGCTCCTTGTGGGCGCGCATGCGACCCAGGTCGGAATACATTTTTTCCGCAGCTTTCTCACGGATATGGCACGTATTGAGGATCACCATGTCGGCATCGTCCGGCGTGTCGGTTTCGCGGTAACCGAACGGCGACAGCAGATCAGCCATGCGCACGGAGTCGTACACATTCATCTGGCAGCCATAGGTTTTGATATAGAGTTTTTTCATGAGCATTCAGGGGTAGCATTCGTGATTCGGGGCGGTTCTAACTGGATTTACCGCCGTTCACAACCTTTTCCCTGAATGCAGAACACTGGTTCCTGAATGCTATTTTAACCCATCGATCTTCGCGGCGAAAATGAAGTCGTTGCGTGTCAACCCATCGACCGCATGGGTGGTGAGGATAATTTCAGCGTACCCCCAGCCAAAGCTGATATCGGGGTGGTGATTTTGCTGCTCGGCCAACGCCGCAACGCGCGTAACAAACTGCAAAGCTTCGGCGAAGTTTTTGAATTTAAAGTCTTTAAAAAGCTTGCGCTCTAACTCCATCATTTGCCAATCGGCGACCTCTTTCAGCAAATCAATCGCTTCTTTACCGGTGAGGCGGGTGTCTTCGCCCTTGCAGGCAACGCAGGATTCGGCGGCGAGTGACATAGATTCTCCTGTGACAAATCAAAAACTAGCTTGTATCAAACGCCACATGAATAACCCATATGTTTTAGCATTCGATTGCTCGACCCCGGTAGCCAGCGTGGCGGTGCTGGCGGGGGACCGCCTCGTGCGGCGCGACGTGCCCGTGGGCAAGCAGGCGGCGTTGCTGGTGCCGACGATTGAGGATGCCATGACCGAGGCAGGCATCGGCTATGCACAGCTTGGTATGCTGGTCAGCACGGTCGGGCCGGGCAGTTTTACGGGATTACGCATCGGTCTGGCCACGTTACATGGGCTGGCACTGGCCACCGGGTTGCCGGTGAAAACCCTTACCGCCTCCTGTGCGGTGGCCTGGGCGGTGGATGCGCCGGAATTCCTCGTCGCGCTTCACGCGGGCAAAGGCGAAATGTTTATGCAGCACTTTCGCCGCGAAGCTACACAGCCGCCCCAGTCATTGGGCGAGATCACGTTAGCCCCACACGCTGACCTGCATGCACAGACGCTGCCCTGCTACAGCAACCTGTGGCCCACTGAACATGCGTATTATATGGCAGGGCCCGATGCCGCCGTCATGGCGCACATCGCCGGGCAGCTGAGCGAGACCACGCTGGCGCAGGCCATGCCGTATTATATCCGCGAGGCAGATGCGAAAATTCCGCAAAAACCAAGCTGGCTGGTGAACTAATTTCTTTCTTTCGCTTTCAACCGCCGCGCGCTATACCGCCAGAAAATGGAGGTACCGATGAAAAAACTACTCACCCTCGCCCTGGCTGCACTGGCGCTGGCGGCCTGTCAGGAAGCCCCGCAAACCCAGGTTTACCCGCCCATCACCTTTAGCGACCAGCTCCCTTACCGCCTGAACGTAGCCGAAGTGCGCATGGAAGATGCGCGGCAGACCACCGCTTCGAACATGGAGGGTCAGCTTCCCGTTACCCCATATAACGCCCTAAGTCAGTGGGTGCGCGACCGCCTGCAAACCGCAGGCAGCACTGGCATTATGGTGATCACGGTGGAAGACGCGATGGTCCGTGAAACACCGCTGGCTAAAACCGATGGAGTGAAAGGGTTCTTCACCGACGACCAGGACGCACGCTACGACGGCCGCGTCGCCGTGACCCTAAAACTGTATGACGGCGTGGACACCATGGCCAAAGCCCAGGCCAATGTGGTGGTAGCACGCTCGCGCACCATCAACGAAAAAGCCACCCTCGCCCAGCGTGAAAAATTCTATTACGAGCTGGTTGAAGATGTGATGCGCCAGTTCGACCGCGAGGCCGATGCACGGATTCGCCAGTATTTCAGCAACCATATGCGCTATTAGGCTACTGGTTGGCCGATGCACAGGTTATAGGGTTGTCAGGGCGTTGGTGAGCCTATAGGTTCCTCAAGTATAACCGAATCACCCGATACCGGAACATCTGCCCGTGCATGTATACCTGCCGATTGCCGAACTCTCCGCCCACGCCCCGTGGTTGATTCTGCTTGGCGGGGTAAGTGGTATTTTCGCGGGCATGTTCGGCATCGGCGGTGGATTTATCCTGACCCCCATGCTCATGTTCATGGGGATTCCCCCAACCGTGGCGGTCGCCACCTCGACCAACATGATCGTCGCTTCTTCCTTCTCGGGTTTTTTATCGCACCAGAAACGCAAGAAGGTCGATATTCAGCTCGGCAGCTGGCTGGTGGCCGGCGGAGTGATTGGTGTGGCGCTGGGTATCTGGTGGTTTGCGCAATTAAAGCGCGTCGGGCAGATCGACCTCATCATCAGCCTGCTTTACATTACCCTGCTTCTCACCGTGTCGTTTATCACTATGCGCGAAAGCAAAGCCCTGCTCGACTCGCATAAACGCGGCGATACGCTGGTGACCCTCAAGCCCTGGCGGTTGCCCAAATGGGTAAAGAAATTGCCGTTGCAACGTGAATTCAACAATTCACGCGTCCATCACTCGGTGCTGCTTCCCATTGCCATTGGCATCGGCAGCGGCGTGCTGGTGGCGCTGCTGGGTGTCGGCGGCGGGTTTCTGATGATCCCGGCGATGGTGTATATATTGCGCATGCCGCTGGGCCTCACCACCGGCACCTCGCTCTTTCAGATTATTTTTATTACCGGCCTATCGACCGTGCTGCATGCGGTGACGACCCATAGTGTCGATATCGTACTGGCGGCGCTGTTACTGATGGGGTCGGTGATCGGCACCCAATGGGGCGTGCGCCTCGCCGCTAATATCCCCACCTACCTGCTGCGCGGCCTGATGGCGTGCCTCTTGCTTTGCGTCGCATTACGGCTGGGCTACGGTTTATTCATCACCCCTCAGGATATTTTTACCCTCACCACTCGCTGATGCGTTATCTATTTGCCAGTTTGCTGCTACTCGCCACGTCCGGTCATCTGCGGGCGCAGGAGCCGGTGAGCGTGCCGCTGGTGACGCCGCTGGTGGCCGATATTTCGCAAAACAGCATTGAAATCCATTCCAGCTTCACCGGCATGCAATTGCTGGTGTTCGGTGCGCGCAACCAGCCGGGTGATCTGGTACTGGTGGTGCGTGGCCCGGAAGATTTTATAGTGCTGCGCCGTAAAGAGCGTATTGCCGGGATGTGGATGCATGTGGAGCAGGAAAAATACCCCAACCTGCCGCTATTTTACGGCTTCGCCACGACCAAGCCGCTGGAGCTGATCGCGCCGGAGAACACCCTGCGAGCGCTCGGCCTCGGTGTGCAACAGATCATCGACCGCAGCAACAGCCGCAGTATGCCGAATTTCGACGAAGCGCTAATCAACCAGCTGGATGTCTACCGTCTGTGGCAGCGGCGGTTTGGTGAAATTACTTATTTTGGCGAAAGCTTGTTCAAAGCAAAGATCGACCTGCCCGACCGCCTGCCCCGCGGCTTGTTCACGGTCGAGGCTTATTTGTTCGATCGTGGGCAGCTGGTCGGCTTCCAGACGATTCCACTGCATACGTTTAAAACCGGGTTCGACGCCACGGTCTTCGATACCGCGCAGCACGAGCCATGGATTTACGGGCTGGCGGCGATTGCCATGGCGCTGTCCGGGGGTTGGCTAGCACACCGCCTGTTTAATCGCCGCGCGTAAGCCGCGCTCTAAGCCAGTAAAATCCGCGTTTTACCTGCTGCCAGTACCAGCCATCGGGCCGGGTATGAATGACAACGGTACCGACAATCCGGTCATGCAGTCCGCGGCGCTGGCGGTTAAAGGTAATGATGAAAAACAAAGGCGCTGCCGGAATATAGGCAACGAAACGCAGCACGTATTGTGCTACGCTGGGCAACTCCAGGGTATCCTTGCGGCGCACGCTCAAACCCAGCAGGTATTTGCCCGGCGTGGTATGAAAATAAAGCTGGCTGCCGACAATAAACAGCCCAATCAGCAGAATCTGAAACAGTGCATTCACCAGCCACCAATGCAACAGGCCCGATTGCCAGAAGAGCTGCATTTTTTCGGCCAGATGCGGTGCGTTTACCCCTTGCTGCAACAACGCATGATCTGCCTGTCCATAGAGATAGGACGCAGCGGCATTGAACAGATCGTGCAGCACCAGGTAAATAATGGTGAAATCCACCGCCGCAGCGACACCGCGTTCGTATAGATCGGCAAAGCGTGGGCCTTCTGGCTTGGGTTCATTTTTCTTCGGCAACAACCCGAACGGCATCCAGAAATTAGGTTTCATTGCAGCTCCTTGGCAAGGGCGTGAATTACCGTCGCCTCGCGGTAGGAGGATACACGCGGCTGCATGCGTAGCAAGCCCTCACCGATATGCGGCTGCATGGATAAGGCTAGCTCCTCAAGCGTCATCGGGCTTTCTTCGCTCTCATTCACGACGATGGCCCGCACGGTAAGGCCACGCTGGGCAATGACCTGCAAGGCGGTCAGGGTGTGGCTGATTGTGCCCAGATAGCTACCTGCTACCAGCAGGAGAGGAATATTCAGCGCCTGCGCCCAGTCGAGCACGGTATGTCTATTATCGAGCGGAGCCATGATGCCCCCCACCCCCTCGATCAGCGTGGTGCCAGGCTTACTCAACTCGCTGTGGCACCAATCCAGCATTTGCTGGTACGGCAGCACGCTGCCTTCGCGCGCGGCGGCGCGGTCGGGCGCCAACGGAGCACGGTAACGCCAGGGGGAAATCGACTCGATGCTACTACGTTTATTCATCGCGGCATGGAGCTGGTGGGTATCGGTCTGCTCACCGTCGAAACCGGAAATCACCGGCTTAATGGCACGAAAGGTCGGATCGGCGTGCAGGAGCGCGCAACTGGTGAAGGTTTTCCCGATATCCGTGCCGGTGGCGGTGAGAAAATAACCGTTCATTTCCGCAACACCATAAGGATCGGTTCCCATGTCGCGGGGATGCCGCGCCGGTCGCCATAACTCGCTTCGTATTGTTGAATCAGCCGGGCGAACTGACGCGGCGTGATGACCCGGTTGGTTTGCGCATTGCCCGCGCCGATGGTGCGCATGGAGGTGAGCAGCGCCTCAACACCGGGGTAATATTCCACCTCCAACCGATGCTGGATTACCTGGGGTGACATGCCGGATTCTGCGGCCATCAGGCGGTAGGCATTGAAGGTGGGCATGGTCAGCATGCCGAGCGCCACCTTGCTGGTGTCGCACATCTCGCGAAGCTCGCGTAATGTCTGGTGGCCAAGGGTAATCACGATGGCCAGCCCGCCGGGTTTGAGCACGCGCCGCATTTCGGCCAGCATCCCCGGTTTGTCGTTCACCCATTGCATGCAAAACGACGACACCACCGCATCGACCGAGCTCTCGGCCAACGGCAGTTGCAACGCGTTGGCTTGCACCACGGCGCAGCGCTCCTGCGCCTGCTGGCACATGGGCAGCACCATATCGGCACCCACAATATGCCAGCCCGGGCGCGAGTGTTTACTTACGCTGGCAAACTGACCGGTACCGCAGCCGACATCGAGAATGGTGGCGTGCTCAGGCAGCAAGGATAGCGCCAGTTGCGCCATGCGGTAGGCCTGCTGGAACTGCATGCGGGCATGCTGATCGTAGGAGGCAGCCGCGCGGGCGAAATTCTGTTGCATCCGTTTGGGAATGACGGTCATGAACATGACTCACTTAGTATCAGGTTACGTAATCGCTGCGTGTCACGCAGATGGGGGGCGTGACCCGCTTCTTCCCACCGGTGCAGTATGGCGTGAGGGAGTTTTTCTTGCAACGTTTCGCTTTGCGCAAGCGGCACAATCGCGTCGTTTTCTCCGTGAATCAGGATGGTGGGCGGCAGTTGTACCAACGGCACATCGATCAGCGAATCGCGGCCCAACTGGTCGAGCCATGGCAACCAGCGCGACGTATTCTCCACATCCCAATGGTGTCCCAGCATCCCCATCACCTGCTTCGCCTCGCGGTCACCCTTGGCGATCAAGGCATGGAAACGCTGTTTCGTTCGCGCCGGATCGCTGGCGTAACTCGCACGAAAAAGCCGGTAAGTGGTAGGGTCCATCCCCCCCGCGAACTGGGCGTTGGAAACGAATTGATAGGGTGCGGCAATCAATACCAGCCGTTTGGGGGCAAGCACCCCGGCAGCAATGGCCTGCAGAGCCAGTTGCCCACCGAGCGACCAGCCAACCACGCAATCGGCCTGCCGGTAGCGAGCGAGCGCGGCAAAGCTGGCCTCGCGGTCAGGGTAATCGCTGTAATCCACCCAGGCGGCCATGGGCAAATCCAGTGTATGGACCAGCGCGTCGGCGGGCTGCGTCCAGCCGCTGAGGGTAAGAATATTCGTCATGCCGCCAGCTTTTCCTGTTTCAACACCGTCAGCAGCCGGTCGATATCTGTGTCGGTGTGTCCTGCGGTAAGGGTCAGCCGCAGACGCGCCGTATTTGGCGGCACGGTCGGCGGACGAATGGCAACCACTTCCAACCCCGCGTCGCGCAGCGCGGCGGCAGCGGCTAAGGCAGCCTCGCTGCTGCCCAGAATCAGCGGCACGATCGTGCTGTGCGCCACTGGCAAGCCCAGCGCATAGCGCACTCGCTGCGCATGGGCCAGCGCGCGTTCGCGGCGCTCGGGCTCGCAGACTGCAATACGCAATGCCGCATGGGCCGCCGCACAGACCGATGGCGGCAGGCCGGTAGAGAAAATAAACGGCCGTGCGCTAGTCGTCAGCAGATCGATCACCGGCTGGGCTGCCGCTACATAGCCACCATACGCACCGAGCGATTTGGAGAGGGTGCCCATCCAGATATCGGCGGCGATGGGGGGTGCGTCGAGCAGGCCATGGGCGTCATCGACCATCAGCCAGCTGGCATGCTGCGCACTGAGCGTCTTGAGTTCCACCAGCGGGGCACGGTCGCCATCCATGCTGAAAATATGCTCGGTCACGATCAGGCAGTGGCGATACTGCGCGCGATGTTCACTCAGCAATGCCTCGGCGTGGGCGAGGTCGTTGTGGCGGAACCGTTTGAGCGTCGCGCCGGAAAGCTGTGCCCCATCGAGAATACAGGCATGGGCCAGCTTGTCGGCGAGGATGAGATCGCCCTTCCCCATAAGCGCCGTAATGGTGCCGAGATTGGCCAGGTAACCGCTGCCGAAGACCAGCGCCGCTTCCTTCCCCTTATGGGTCGCCAGCGCTGCTTCCAATGGCGCGTAATACGCATGGTTTCCGCTTACCAGACGCGACGCGCCCGCCCCTGCCCCTTCCACCAATGCTTCCTGAGCGGCGGCAATGACTTGCGGATGGTGGCATAGGCCCAGATAGTCGTTACTGGCAAAGGAAACGAGCGCCGCATCGGGCGTGCGCAGCTGGCGACGCGCCATGGTCGCGTCGCGCGTGGCCAGTTCAGTCTGGCAATGATCGGTCAATCCGGGCATTTTTCCTTTGTCAGCCTTGCGGTTTCGGACTACATACCTGCCACACTATCACGGCTCAAGCGAGTGGAAATGAACAGAACTCCCATCACCCGCGAACAGGCATTGGCACTGTTCGACCTGCCCTTCAACGAATTGCTGTTTCAGGCGCAAACGGTGCATCGCCAGCATTTCGACCCAAATGCGGTGCAGATCTCGGCCTTGTGCTCGGTGAAAACCGGCGGTTGCGCCGAAGATTGCGCCTATTGCCCGCAAAGCGCGCAGTTCGAAACGGATGTTAAAGCAAGCAAGCTGATGGATACCGCCAGCGTACTCGATGCTGCCAAAGCCGCCAAAGCCGCCGGAGCCAGCCGTTTTTGCATGGGCGCTGCATGGCGGAACCCGAAACCGCGCGACATGCCGAAAGTCACTGAAATGGTGCGCGAAGTAAAAGCGCTTGGGCTCGAGACCTGCGGTACCTTCGGCATGCTGAGTGAAGATCAGGCGCAGGAGCTTCAGGCTGCCGGGCTCGATTATTACAATCATAATCTCGACACGTCGGAGAATTACTACAAAGAGATTATTACCACGCGCACCTATCAGGATCGGCTCGATACGCTGGAACATGTGCGCAACGCCGGCATGAAAGTTTGCTGCGGCGGCATTTTAGGTATGGGCGAAAGCCGCACCGACCGCGCCGATATGCTGGTGACGCTGGCCAATTTACCCACCCCGCCCGACAGTGTACCGATCAACATGCTGATGGGCATGGAAGGCACCAAGCTGGCTGGCAAAGCCCGTATCGATGCGATTGAATTTGTCCGCACGATTGCCGTGGCGCGGCTGCTGATGCCGCACTCGATGGTGCGGCTCTCGGCCGGGCGCGAAGATATGAGCCCGGAAATGCAGGCACTGTGCTTCTTTGCCGGGGCGAATTCGATTTTCCACGGCGAAAAATTACTCACCGCCGCCAACCCCGGCGTGGATAGCGACGCCGCGCTCTTTGCCGCCCTCGGCCTGAAGCCAATGGACCTGGCCACCCGTTCGGCCGAAGCTGCCTGAGCATGGCCGGGCACCCCGAATGGCTCACCCAAGGCTGGCCGCATATCTGGCTGCCCTATACCCAAATGCACACCGCCCAGCCGCCGCTCGCCGTGGTCGGCGCCGAAGGCTGCCGCCTGAAACTGGCCGACGGGCGTGAGCTGGTCGATGGTATCGCCAGCTGGTGGAGCGTCTGCCATGGTTACCAGCACCCACATATTGTGGAAGCAATCCAGCAGCAGGCGGCGGAACTCAGCCATGTCATGTTCGCCGGGCTGGCGCATGAAGCGCCCTACCGGCTGGCCGCGCGGCTATGCGACTTCACGCGCATGGGCATGGCGCGCGTATTCTTTGCTGAATCAGGCTCGGTGGCGGTCGAGGTCGCCATGAAGATGGCGCTGCAATACTGGCGCAATAAGGGCGAGCCGAAACGCACCAAATTTATTTCCTTTCACCATGGTTATCATGGCGACACGGTGGGTGCGATGTCGGTCTCGAGCGATAGCGATTTTAAAACCGCTTATTCCGCCCTCACCTTAAAAAACTACCAGCTCGAGCTGCCACATGACGAATACAGCTTCGCCGAATTTGCCGACACGGTGGCCGCCATCCGCACCCAGGCTGCGGCGCTGATTATGGAGCCCCTGGTGCAGGGCGCGGGCGGCATGAAATTTCATTCGGCCGATATTCTGTCGGAAATTCGCCGGGTCTGCCGCGAGCACGATATTCTGTTTATCGCCGACGAGATTGCCACTGGCTTCGGCCGTACCGGCAATCGGTTCGCCTGCCACGAGGCGGCCATTGAGCCGGATATTCTCTGCCTTGGCAAGGCGCTCACCGGCGGCCATATGCCGCTGGCAGCGACGCTGGCGAGCCCGCGTGTGTTCGATGCATTCCTGAGCAACGCCCCCGACAAGGCCCTGATGCACGGGCCGACCTTTATGGCACATGCGATTGGCTGCGCGGCGGCCAATGCCTCGCTCGATTTGTTCGAGCGCGAGCCATGCATTGAGCAGGCGGAAGCGCTGGAGCAGGCATTGTGGGATGGACTGAAGCCCTTTGCAAACCGCCCTGGCGTGGCGGATGTACGGGTGAAAGGCGCTATTGGCGTGATTGAAATGCAGGCGGGCGTCGATGTGCGCGCGCTGCGTCCGGCCTTGGTGGAACATGGCGCGTGGATTCGCCCGTTCGATAATGTGATCTACTTGATGCCGCCCTTCACCATCAGTGAAGCGGAGCTGAACGTATTGTTTAGCGCAATTGGGAAAGTGTTGGTTTAGTCGCATGTTCTTGTCATTCCCGCGTATGCGGGGAGCCAAGGTTCTAGCGGTCGCTAATCCAGCTGCTTGATATACCCGGCGATGACATCGAGCCCAGCCTGCCAGAAATCGGGGTCGGTGGCATCGAGACCAAAGGGTTGCAGCAATTCCTTATGGCGCAAGGTGCCGCCAGCCTCGAGCATGGCGAGGTATTTTTTGGCGAATTGCTCACCACGCCCGGCGGCTTCTTCCTGCTGGTACACACCGTAGAGCGAATTCACCAGGCAATNNAGACGTAGAACGGCGAATGGATGAAATGCGGTATATACATCCAGTACACATGGTATTCCGGGTGCAGCGTGATGGCCGGACCGAGCGAATCTTTCTGCACACCCATCCAGATCTCGCCGATACGCTGGGTGGTGAGCTCGCCGGTTTTGCGTTCGGCATGCACCTGGCGCTCGAACTCGCAAAAGGCGATCTGACGCACCACGGTATTGAGCATATCCTCCACCTTGGAGGCGATGAGATGTTGCTTGCGCTTGGCGTTTTTCTCGCGGCGGAGAATTTCCTGAAAGGTCAGCATTTCGCCGAACACGCTGGCGGTTTCAGCCAGCGTCAGCGGGGTATCACTCATCAGCGCACCCTGCGTATTCGACAATACCTGATGTACGCCGTGGCCAAGCTCGTGCGCCA
>DITH01000169.1 GCA_002422745.1 Alphaproteobacteria bacterium UBA6189 | reverse complement strand
GGCGCGCGCCGACGGGCCCGTGAGGTAGCTGTCGGCCTCCAGCGCCTGGCAAATCTCGATCAACCGTGCGTTTTTTCCCTCCGTACCGGGTAGATTTCCTGCATCGTGCAGCGGGGTGTCAATGCGCAGCACGGCCATGATCGCTTCGATAAACTGGCGGTTTACGTGCGACAAATGGGTATAGGGCTGCGCCAGATAAAGCGGCTGCAACCACGCGGCCACCCAATCGAAATGCGGCGCGTGGGCATAGGCATGCTGTAGGGTTTTCCAGTGCAGCATTTGCCAGGAAGGATCGGCAATCGTCACGGCCTGAATCGGGCTGTCGCGGCGCGCATGCACCGGGATGCTGAGCCAGGCCAGGCCATTAGGTGTTTTGATGCGATTACGATTCCGCCAGTCGCGCGGGGTATATTGCACCGTATCGAGCAGCACGAACGCATCGGCCGCGGCGATCAGGTCGAAATACCCTTTCCACGGAATATAGTTCGACTGCACGATGGCGATGGTTTTTCCCATGCATTCCCTTTACTGCTTTGCATGGTTGCTGCCAATGAAAACCCTTGTTCGCCCTATTCCTAACTGTTAACGACCATCGACGCCCTTTTCATCAGGTTCAAAGGTATGTGGCAGCGATTCACGAGTCTTTTCGCGCATAAAATCAGCCGCGACCTCGCCTGGACAGCGGGGAGTTTCGCGAGCCTTGGACTCTGCGGTATTGCGGTCAATCTGGTGATCGTGCATTATTACGATGCCGCCATGCTCGGCGTGTTTAACGTCACGTACGCAGTCTATCTCATCGGCTCTCAACTGGCTTCGTGCGGCGTGCATTCCTCTATCCTGCGCCATATCGCTTATCATCAGCAGGACCGCGGTCTTTGTGGCGAGATTCTCGGATCGGCCCTCTTATTAACGATAGCGAGTGGTGTGGGCGCTGGCCTGCTCCTCTATATGCTCGCTCCCTTCAGTGCCGGGCTGTTCGGCAGCCCTGCGATTGCCGAGGCGATCCGGGTAGCGGCCTTCGGCATGGTGCTTTTCCCGCTCAACAAGGTGCTGGTGCATCTGCTCAATGCCATGCAGCATATGCGCGCCTTTGCACTGTTACAGGGCATGCGGTATGTGATCGTGTTGCTGGTGGTGGTGTTCGTTGCGATGGGCCAGCGCGATTTTCGCTACGCGCCATTGGCCTTCCTCGGCGCTGAATTGTTTACGCTTGTCGGCGGGGTTTTCTACCTTGCCCGCGGTGGGTGGTTGCCGCATTTGCGCGTGTCGCGCCTTTGGTTGAGTCGGCATCTGCGTTTTGGCGGCAAAGGCATGCTGGGCGGGATTTTTGTCGATCTGAATACGCGGCTGGATGTGTTACTGCTGGGAATATTGCTCAGCGAACGGGCTGTCGGCATTTACAGTTTCGCCGCCATGCTGATCGACGGCATGCATTATATCCTCGCTTTTATCCGGGTGAACATGAACCCGATGCTGGTGATTGCCTTGCGCGATGGGGCGACCGAACGCGCACAGCGCATGCTGGCAATGTCGCGGCGCTGGGTAACGGCGTTGACCGTGTTGCTCGGCATCGGGTTATTTCTAGGCTTTACGCTGCTGGTGGAACTGGCCCTGCCCGGCAAGGGCCTGAGCGAAGGAAGCCTTTCCCTCGCTATTCTGATTGGCGGGTTTGTGCTGTTCGCCGGCTACGCGCCGTTCGATCAGCTGCTGCTGGTAAGCGGCCACCCCGGCTACCAGACCGCCCAATGCGCGGTGGTGACCGTCGTGAATGCGGTGCTTTGCCTGAGCTTGAGCCCATGGCTTGGGATCGAAGGGGCCGCCCTCGCCACCATTGGCGGTTACCTCAGCGGCATGGCGTTTTTAATGCTGCTCAGCCCACGTCTGACGGGTTGGAACTTACTGCATAATCGCTTCGTGCGCTGATTAGCGCAGCGGCACGACGCGGGGCCGGTCGTCATTATACACCACCATCACGCGGGTACCGGGCGGCAGCATTACCGTATCGTTTTGCACAATGGCGATGGCATCGCTTTCGGTTTGGGTGGTGTGCATCGAGTCTTTAATATCCTGAGCGACGGAATCCTGGCCTTTCCAGGTCACATTCTTTTTGCTTGCCGCATCGGTATAGCGCGGCGAATCGAGCTGTACGATATATTCAATGCCGGTTTGCGTGGTCAGCTGGTCTTGTGCGTACGCACCGAGCATGGCGCCGGCAATCGCGCCGCCTACAGTGGCCAGGCCCTTGCCCGTCCCGCCGCCGACGGACGATCCGGCCACGCCACCGGCGACACCGCCAGCCAGCCCGCCCAATGCATTCTGCTCCAGCTTGTCGTGATCTTTCACCGTCACCTGACGGGCTGATACTACCGTGCCGTAAGTAACTTTGCCGACCGTGTTGCCGCTAGTGTAGGTATCGCCCGCGATGTTGCGAGCGCAGGCGCTAAGCATGCTGGTGGCAGCAATCAAGCCGATAAGGGAACCAATAAACGAAACACGCATGGACACACTCCTCTAATGTTACCGGCGGCAGGCGGGGATCGCACTGCCCATCCGATCAAATAACTCCTGCGTAATGCTATGCATCTGTTCGTTGAAAATGGCAACGATTCCTTGCAGGTCCTGTCCGGCGGCGGAAACCTCCCGCTGCAGGGGCATGGTGCGCAACGGTTGGTAGTTGCTGCTGCGAAGCAAAGTGGCATCGAGGCGAATCATCACCCTGGGGGTGCCGGTGGTCAGGTCGACCTGGAATTCCTGCAATTCCAGTTCGAGCTGATAGTCGGACGGAATGACAGAGTCGTCGGTCATCACGTGGGCAAACAGACCGGAACGGTCGAGGCTATCAGCAAGGTAATATTGCACCAGCCGCGGTGCCGTCGTGGTCCAGCCGACCCCACGGTAATGGGTACGGTGGTGCGGCGCATCGACTACCACCATGCGCGCCGTATCGAGCCCGGGAGCAGGGGACGGCTCGAGCACCTTGAGGCTCGAGCCCGCCGTGCAGGATGAGGCGGAGCCTTGCGGTGTAAGGCTATAACGTTGCGCTGCGCTGTTGCCACCCCCTACGCAGGCGGTGAGTAACAGCAAGCCGGCGATGGCTGTCAGATGGCGGATCATGGTGGGGGTATTCCTTCATCCTCGGGTGGAAACAGCAGTGCCGAGGGGTTTTCCTTCACCGTTTCGGTCACCTCGTTAATATCGCGGGTGGCTTTGCGCATGTTGATCAACACACGCTTACTGTCCTGTTTGGTGCTGTCCACAATATCGCTGACATCGCTGCTGATCTGGCTGGTGTTCCGAAACAATGCCTGCAGGTTTTCGATGCTTTCGTCGCTGGCCAGCTTGTTCAGCTGGTCGGCGAAACGCGATAATTTATCCATCACCTGCGGCAGCTGGTTAATCACCGCCGCGATACTGCTCGCCTCACTCGGAATGACCGGCACATCGCGGCTTGATACTTCATGAAGCCAGGCCGCACTGGGCGCGCCGCCGGTGAGTTCGATATACACGGCGCCGGTAATGCCCTGCAGTTTCAGGCTGGCTTTGGTGTCGGTTTTCACCGGGGTCGTTTTACCCAGCATCACGTCGACCTTAATACGCCGCGGGTCGCGCGGGTCGATGGTAATGCTCTCGACCCGGCCAACATCCACCCCGCGATATTTCACCGGGCCGCCCTGCACCAGCCCGCTGACCGACTCGCGGAAAAAGATGCGGTAGCGCACATCGTCGGAGGCCCCGCTACCGGCCAGCCACATGGCAAAGCCGGCCAATAGCAGGCTCAGGCCAATGATATACAGCCCGACGGTAAAATAATGCTTATCCGTTTCCATCGACCGTTCTTTCTGCGGCGTTGCGCGCGGCACGGGCACGCGGCCCGTGGAAATATTCCTGAATCCAAGGATGCCTATGCTGCAACAGGTTGGGCAAGGTATCAATGATGACTTTTTTATCGACCAGCACCGCCACGCGGTCGCATAAGGCGAACACGCTGTCGAGGTCGTGGGTGACCATCACAACGGTAAGGCCAAGGTTCTGATTTAGCTTCTTGATGAGGGCATCAAAGCCGCTGGCGGTTTGTGGATCAAGCCCGGCCGTCGGTTCATCGAGCAGCAAAATGGCCGGGTCGAGCGCCAGGGCGCGGGCNNCGCTTGACCATGCCGCCGGAAAGCTCGGCCGGGTATTTATCTGCCGCCTCGGGTGGTAAATCGGCGAGTGCCAGCTTCAGCTGCGCCAGCTTCTGCCGCCAGTTCTCGGACAGGTCGGTATGTTCAACCATCGGCAGCATCACGTTTTGCGCCACGGTGAGAGAGGAAAACAACGCACCTTGCTGAAATAGCATGCCGAACAGTCCGGCCCGCTCGGCTGGCGCAATGTGGCGGATATCCTGTCCGGCGATCCGCACTTCGCCACCATTGGGCGTGTGGAGTCCCACCATGGTTTTCAGCAGTACCGATTTGCCGGAGCCTGAGCCGCCGACCAGCCCGACGATTTCACCTTTGTTTACCGTGAAGCTCGCATCTTTATGCACCACCTGTTCGCCGAAGCGGTTGGCGATATGGCATACCTCGATCATCGGCTGGTCGTGGTCGCTCATAACCCTACCTGCTCGAAAAGGATGGAGAAAAACGCATCAAGCACCAGGACGAGAAAAATGCTTTTTACCACCGAGGCGGTGGTTTCCCGGCCGATGCTCTCCGCCGAACCGCTGACGCGCAGTCCGTGCATGCAACCTACCACCCCGATCACGAAGGCAAAGACCGGTGCCTTCACCAGCCCAACGAGAAAATCCGCGCCCTGTGCGGCACGGTGGACCCGCTGCAAATATTCCATCAGCTGGATATCGATCAGTGAGTTGGTGATAAAATAGCCGCCGATCAGCCCCAGCATATTGGCAAAGAATGTCAGCAGCGGCAGGGCGATGATCACCGCGATGAGCCGCGGCACCACCAGCATATCGAACGGCGCGATGCCCATTACTTCCAGCGCGTCGACTTCCTCGCGTGCTTTCATGACACCGATTTCGGCGGTGAAGGCTGAGCCCGAGCGCCCGGCCACCATGATGGCAGTGAGCAGTACGCCCATTTCACGCAGAATCGAAATCGCCACCAGGTCGACCGTGAATTGCTCGCCGCCGTAGGGCCTTAGCTGCGCGACCCCCTGATAGGCCAGCACGACGCTAATCAGAAAGGCGATCAGCCCGATGATCGGCATGGCGTTCACCCCGATATCGGCGATATGATGACTTACTGCGCCGAAGCGTACCCGATGCGGATGGCGCGCCGCGCGCGCCAGCGCTACGGCAGACTTACCCATAAACGTAACGACGCGCTTGCTTTCCTCGGCCAACGCCACGCCGCGCTTGCCAAGTTGAGTTATCGTATCCTGCCATCGGCGTGGGATTGATTTTTGCGTTGGCGGCACTTGCAAGCTACTCACCAGCTCTAATAGCGCGCGCTGTTGCGCATTCGCTCCGGCAATCGCCAGCGTGCGCCCGATCTCTGAAAGCATCAAAGCACCTGCGGTATCCAGGCTTTGCAGTCCGCTGATATCGATCGCCTGCCAGTTTTTACGCGGCGTTTGCTCGGGGTGCAGCTGCGCAGTCGCCCGCATCAACGTATGGACCGTCAATGCGCCGCTGACGATACATCGTTTGGTCGCCGGATCGTCCTGACAGTGAAATTCAGCCATGCCAACACCATGATGGTTTCGCCGCGAGGCGCAAGTATTTCATCGGCTACGCCCCCAGCTATTCAGGTGGCCACCATGAAAAAGGGAGGCACAGCGGCCTCCCTTTCCCGAGTGTTTAACCGCAAACGCTTAGTAATTATCGTCGCGGATTTCATAGTTGCGCCAGCTGCGGTCGGTTTTACCGCGGTTCGCTTTGTACGGCTCGTTGGGGGTTAAGGTCGGCGCTTCTTTGCCGTAGGGGTAGAAACGGTCACCTTCATACACCGCACCGGGACGGTCGTAGAAATTGGCACGGAAATCGTCCCACTCGCCATGCTTATGGGCCATAATCTCGCGGAAGGTCAGGAAATTATCGTTATTGGTGTCGGCGCGGGTAAACATGCCGGCCGCAAAGGTTTCATGCTCTGTACGGCTGATATACCCGTTATGGTCCGTATCCATCCGGTAGAAATAATAATTGGCCATCGCTTCTTTGGGGCTGTCCTGATAATCGACATAGCCGTTTTTGTGCTCATAACGGCCGTCGCGGTCGTGGTAGGTTGGTCCGCAGGCGACCAGACCGGTCGATACGGCGAGCAGCGCCAGGGTTGCAGTTGCTTTTTTCATGATGTTCTCCGTAAAGGTTGGCGATTCATATCGCTTACGGCGGACCCTAATCTCCTCGATATCAAGATACGATGATGCGTAGGGGGCTGCCGCATCAAGGCACGCTTATGGATCGCCTTCGTATTTGACAGCACACTTGAAACGCGGCACTCCACCTCCATGTCCGTCTCTATCGCAGTCTTAAAGCTTCCCGATTTCCGCCGGTTATGGCTGTCGCGCAGCCTTGGGTTAATGGCCCTGATGGCACAGGCGGTGGTGATCGGCTGGCAGGTCTACGCCATCACCGGCGACCCGTTAATGCTCGGGCTGGTGGGGCTGGTCGAGGCCGTGCCCGCCATTGGCTGCGCCTTGTTTGCCGGGCATATTGTCGACCATTCGCGCCCGTACCGGGTCTACCATATCTGTCTTGGTATATTATGTCTTAACACGCTTGGCCTGTGGCTATTCGCCGGCGGGGTGATCGCGATGCCCGAATCTACCATCCTCGTTGCGCTATATGTTGGCGTGTTTATCTCCGGCATTGCGCGCAGTTTCATCATGCCTGCTTCGTTTACTCTGTTGCCGCAGATCGTCGCGCGCAACCAGCTCTCCTCGGCGGCGGGTTGGTTGTCGAGCGGATTTGAAATCGCCACGATTGGTGGGCCTGCCATTGCCGGGTTGCTGTTTGGCTTCGGCGGCCCGCATATCGCCTGGCTGATGCCGGTGATTCTTTTTCTTATCGCGACGGGAAATTTTTTCTTCATCAGCCCGAAAACGAAACAGTATAAACTCAACCGCGAACGCGAACCGGCATGGAAAAGCATCAAAGGCGGCTGGCGCTACATACTCGACCATCCGGTGCTGTTATCGGTCATGGTGCTCGATATGTTCGCCGTACTGTTTGGGGGTGCGATTGCCATGCTCCCTGCCTATGCCAATGAAGTGTTGCAGGTCGGGCCGGAAGGATTGGGCTTCCTCCGCGCTGCACCCGCGATTGGTGCCATTACCATGGCGATTTTTCTCGCGTTACATCCCTTCAGGGTCATTCGTGCGCGCACCTTGTTGCTGGCCGTGGCCGGGTTCGGACTGGCGATTATCGGCTTCGGCCTGAGCAAGATTTTCTGGCTGTCGATTGTGTTTCTTGCCTTAAGCGGTGTTTGCGACGCAGTGAGCGTCGTCATGCGCTCGACCCTGGTGCAGCTGCTGACCACCGATGCCGTCCGCGGCCGGGTGTCTTCGGTTAATTCCATGTTTATTGTTTCCTCCAATGAAATCGGCGCGTTTGAATCCGGCGTGGCGGCGCGGTTTCTGGGGCTGGTTCCTTCGGTAGTGTTCGGCGGCGCGATGTGCCTTGTGGTGGTGGCGGCGACGGCGGGTTTGTCAAAAAAATTCCGCCGCACGGAGATTGAAACGACCATACCGTAATGACAATTTATTGCGCCGCAGCATGACAAACTGGCCTCAGGCTTTATAACCGCGTGCTTGAACTGTCGAAACCTTGCGCGAGGACTCATGCCCACCAAAGCCAAAAGACACCCGCTTGCTGTTTTCAAAAGCCTTTATGTGCAGGTGTTATCCGCCATCGCGCTGGGCATCGTGATCGGCCATTTTGCCCCGGAAACGGGCGTTGCGATGAAACCGCTTGGGGATGGATTCATCAAGCTGATCAAGATGATGATCGGCCCGATCATCTTTTGTACTGTGGTGGGTGGCATCGCCTCGATGGGCAGCATGCGCGAAGCCGGCTCCATTGGTTTGAAAGCCATGCTGTACTTCTTTGTCATGACCTTGTTTTGCTTGGCGATCGGCCTGGCCGTGGCGCATATTTTCGAGCCCGGCTCCGGCATGAATATCGACCCCGCCACGCTCGATCAAAGCGCCGTGCTTGCCTATACGGGCGGTGCGCCGAAGACCTCGTCGATGACGGAGTTTATGCTGCATATCATTCCCCGCACGGCGGTGGATGCGTTTGCTTCCGGCGAAATTCTCCAGGTGCTGTTCTTTGCGCTGTTGTTTGCCGGAGCGGCGACGGCATTAGGCGCCAAAGGCAAGCCGGTGGTAAAATTCGTCGAAGATATCTCGCATTTCTTTTTCGCCATCATCGGCTTTATCATGAAGTTAGCGCCGATCGGTGCGTTCGGCGCCATGGCCTATACGGTGGGCGAATATGGAGTGGAATCGCTGAGTTCGCTGCTCAAGCTGTTACTCACCTTCTACCTCACCTGCTTCCTGTTCGTCTTCATCGTGCTGGCGGTCGGCCTGTTCAAGACCTCATCGAACCTGGCGTCCGCCTACGGCATCGCGGTGACGCTGGACATGACCATCACCACCGTGCTCACCTTCTTCGNNCTGTTCGTCTTCATCGTGCTGGCGGCCGTGCTGCGTTGGGCCGGTTTTTCCATTATCCACTACCTTGCCTATATCAAGGAAGAGATCTTCATCGTGCTCGGCACCTGCTCGTCGGAGACCGTGTTTCCGCGCATGGTCGATAAACTCGAAGCGCTGGGCGTCGCCCGTCCGGTAGTCGGCATGGTGCTGCCCACCGGCTATAGCTTCAACCTCGACGGCACAGCGATTGCCCTTACCCTCTCGGCCATGTTCCTCGCCCAGGCAACCAACACCGAAGTAACCTTCGGCCAGCAACTGCTGCTGCTCGGGGTGATGATGCTGACCAGCAAAGGCGCCGCAGGCGTTGTCGGCACGGCGTTTGTGGTGCTCACCGCCACCCTGGCATCGCTCGATATTATCCCGGTAGCGGCGGTGGCGATCATCCTCGGCGTTGACCGGTTTATGTCGGAAGGCCGGGCAGTTACCAACCTGATCGGTAACGGCATCGCGACCATCGTCATGGCCAAGTGGGAAGGCAAACTCGACACCGCCCAGGCCAAGCGCATCCTTTCCGGCCGCAGCAAACCCAAGCTCGAGACGACGACAGACTAATAAAACACTAGCCAAAACGGGAAGAATCGCCTATTGCGGCGCATCATTTCGCAAAAGGCCCGTTTTATGTCCGCACTTCGTAATATCGCTATCATCGCCCACGTCGA
>DITH01000175.1 GCA_002422745.1 Alphaproteobacteria bacterium UBA6189 | reverse complement strand
CATAACGACTCCTTTAATGGGCCACGCGCTCGCGCGCCTGACGTAGCATCAGCCGAGCCAGTGCCGGAGCGGAGGCAGGGGTGCACGCTTCCGATGGGCTTGCCGATTGTGAAAAATTCGCCAGCGCGTAACCGCCGGCAGTGAGGGTCGCGAATACGTTGCCGAGCCGTCGCGATGCATCGAGCCGGGTGACGATCATTCGTTCGATGGAGAGAAAACTAAACACCCCGGCCATTTCCTGCGCTTCCTCGCGGTCCATGCCCGCCGGATAGGTGAGGATGGGCTCTATCCCCTGCAAGGTCGCCAGTTCACCAAGCGCCTTGAGCTGCTGGAATTCGTAAATATTCGCCCCGGCGCTATCTACCAGCACCCATGCCTGGCCGAGATATTGCTTCACGAGCTCCTTGAGTTCGCTACGCGAGTCAGCGATCTGGCATTCGCAGCCAAGCAGGTCGGCCAGACTTTGCAATGTATCGGTCGCGCCCATGCGCTCATTGTCGGCGGAAATCAGTACCACCCGGCGTTTATGCAGGGTCAATTCAGTGGCCAGCTTGGCGATGGCCGAGGTTTTACCCGCGCCGTGCGGCCCCACCAGCATGAGGGCTTTGGCGGGCGGAATAGGTGCTGCCGTGCCCATCGGTTTGAAAACCAATAATTGCTTCAGTGTTTCGGCGAGCAGGATTTCCGCCACGTCGAGCAGCCCGCCGGCGGGGATATGCTGGCGGCGTGCCAGTTGCATCAGCCGCGTGCGTAATTCATTCGGCACGGCATGGGTCGCCAGCGCGTCTTCTAAAACGTCGAAGGCTGGATGGTCGACCAACGGCGCGGCCGTAGTGGCACGTGGAATCTCCGGCGTAAAAGGTTCGGTATCAGAAAAATCGAGATCGTCGAACCGTAGTTCTTCTTCCTCGTCGACAGCAAAAACGACGGTGATGCCCTCCTTACCCTGCTTGCGAGTTTCCAGCAGCACGGCATCTTCACCTAATTCACGTTTGGCGATTTGCATGGCCTCCTGCATCGTGGCCGCGCTGATATGTTTCATTCTCATGCGAGTTGACCCACGGTTTTAATACGTGCCTTGGGGTGAATTTCATTCTGGCTCAGCACCATGGTTTGGGGGCGGAACCGTTCGACAATCGACCGTACATACGGGCGGATCGCGGGTGAAGTAAGCAGCACTGGCGATTCGCCCTGCATGGCAAGCTGGTCATATTTACTGCGCACAGCCGCAATGAATTCCTGAATGCGGCTTGGCGCCATGGAGAGCATTTTCTCCTCGCCATCGCCGGAAAGGGACTCAACAAAACTCTGCTCCCATACCGGCGACATGGCAAGGATGGGAATAAACCCTTCCTCGTTCGTGGTGGCATGGCTGATCTGGCGTGACAGGCGCATGCGGACATGCTCGGTAATCAGCTGGATATTCTGGGTCACCCGGCTCGATTCGGCAATCGCTTCCATGATCGCCGGCAGGTCGCGAATCGACACCATTTCGGCCAGCAAATTTTGTAGCACCCGTTGCACACCCGAGACGGAAATCTGGCTCGGCACGGTTTCAGAAATCAGTTTTTGTTCTTCCTTGCCCAGATCGTCGAGCAGCTTTTGCGTCTCGGCGTAGGAAAGCAGGTCGGCCATGTTTTCCTTCACCACTTCGGTGAGGTGGGTGGTAATCACCGTGGGCGGATCGACCACCGTGTAATTGCGAAACAGCGCTTCCTCGCGGTAGTTTTCGGTCACCCACATGGCGGCGAGGCCGAAGGTTGGCTCCACCGTTTCTTCGCCGGGCAGGGTGATTTTGCTGCCGCCGGGGTCCATTACCAGTAGCATATCAGGGCGAATATCGCCGCGCGCGGTTTCCACTTCCTTCACCTTCACCACGTAACTGTTGGCGGGAAGCTGCATGTTGTCCTGAATGCGCACGGCAGGCATCACAAAGCCCAGTTCGCGCGCCACCTGCTTGCGCAATGCCTTGATCTGCTCGGTCAGCCGGTGGCCTTTCTGGTAATTGATGAGCGGCAACAGCCCATAACCCAGCTCGAGCCGCAACCCGTCGATCTGCAGGGTTTCGCTAATTTTTTCTTCCACCGGTGCCGGGCTGCCGGGTGCGCCGGGCGCACCGGGAACCGACGGGCTGCCGGGTGCGCCGCCACCAGCGGTTTCCGCCTTTTGCCGCACGAGGTTGTTGCGGTGCATGACATAGGCGAGATAGCCCGTCACCATAGCGAGCACGAAAAATGGTGTAAATGGAATGCCCGGCAATACGGCAAACGCCATCAGCAGGAAGCTGGTGATGCCGAGCGGGGCAGGCATACGCGACAGCTGGCCGAGCACGGCTTTGTCGGAGGAACCATCGACCCCCGCCTTGGTGACGAGAATACCCGCCGCGGTCGAGACGATCAGCGCCGGAATCTGGCTGACTAGCCCATCGCCGATGGTGAGCTGGGTGTAGGTAGCAACCGCTTCGCTGAAGCTGAGGTCGTTGATCACACTGCCGATCACCATGCCGCCAATGAGGTTGATGAAGGTGATCAACAGCCCGGCGATTGCATCGCCGCGCACGAATTTGCTGGCACCGTCCATCGCGCCGTAGAAGGTCGATTCATCCTCGAGTTCTTTGCGGCGGCGCTTGGCGTCTTTTTCATCGATCAAACCGCTGGAGAGATCGGCGTCGATGGCCATTTGCTTGCCGGGCATCGCATCAAGGCTGAAGCGTGCCGAGACTTCGGCAATCCGGCCGGAGCCTTTGGTGATAACCACGAAATTGATGATGGTCAGAATACCGAAAACAATCGCGCCGATCAGTACCGAACCGCCGGTAACGAGATTGCCAAACGCCTCGATCACATGCCCGGCAGCTTCTGATCCTTCATGCCCCTTACTAAGGATTAGGCGCGTGGTGGCGATGTTGAGCGACAGGCGCAACATGGTGGATACAAGTAGGATGGTCGGGAATGCCGAGAGTTCGAGCGGTTTGTTGACAAACAAAGCCGTCATCAGGATCAGCACGGAAATAGTGATCGAAATGCCAAGCAGCATATCGAGCATGAACGGCGGCACGGGCAAAATAAGCATCGCGATGATGCTGATAATACCCAGCGCGAAAAAGATGTCGCTCCGGCGCGATGCGCTTTTTGCTCCGGCGCGTATGGCGGGCATATTACGGCTGAGTGCGTTGCCCTCGGCCATTAATAGCTACCGCTTTTTTTGTTTGGCGCCGTAGTATCGGAATACTGATTGAGCTTATTGCGCAGGGTACGGATGGAAATACCAAGAATCTGCGCTGCCTGGGTGCGGTTGCCGAGACAATGGTCGAGCGTGTCGAGAATCAGTTCTTTCTCGACGTCTTCCACCGTGCGGCCGACCATTTCGTTACGCTTGGGTTCTTTGGCGCCTACCGTTTGAACAGGTGCCGGTGCTGCAACGCTGCCGGGCTGGCTGGGCGAGGATGCCGCTTGCTGCGTGGATGAGTTTGGTAGGATAATCGCCGCCGCATCGATCACGTTGCCTTGCGCCATAAGTACGGCGCGATGCATGATGTTTTCAAGTTCACGTACATTCCCCGGCCACTGGTGGGCGCGCAGCTTGACCAAGGCTTCCGGTGACAGTTTGCGCCCCGGCAGGCCGTTGGCTTTTGAATATTTGTCGATGAAATATTCGGCGAGGGGCGGAATATCGTCGAGCCTGTCTTTCAGGCTTGGCAATGGCAGGCTGATCACGTTCAGACGAAAATAGAGATCCTCGCGGAAACCGCCCTTGCGCACTTCCGCTTCGAGGTCGCGGTTCGAGGTCGCCAGAATACGGATATTCACCTTAATGGGCTTTGCGCCGCCGACACGGTCGATCTCGCGTTCCTGAATAGCACGCAGCAGTTTGGCTTGCAGGCCGATATCCATCTCGGAAATCTCATCGAGCAGCAATGTACCGCCATTGGCTTCCTCAAACTTGCCAATGCGGCGCGATAGGGCACCCGTAAAGGCACCTTTTTCGTGACCGAATAATTCCGACTCCATTAGGTTGCCTGGGATCGCTGCACAGTTCACCGCGATAAACGGCTTGGAGGCGCGGGAGGATTTTTTATGGATGTAACGCGCCACCACTTCTTTGCCGGTGCCCGACTCGCCGGTAATTAGCACCGAGGCGTCGGACGGGGCGATCTGCTCGGCCATGGACAGGGCGCGGCGCATCGCATCGGAGCCGTGAATAACCGAATGGGTTTCTTCGGAAATGGCGGCAAGCACCGCGGCGATTAATTCCTCGTCGGGCGGCAGAGGCACATATTCCTTCGCTCCGGCACGAATTGCGTTGGCCGCGGTCTTGGCATCAACCTCGATACCGCAAGCCACCAGCGGCACAGTAATGCGCTCGTCGCGCAGCATCGCGGCGAACTTGGCGATGTCCTGATGCACTTCGACCATGATGATATCCGCGCCCTGGCCATCGCACAGCATGCGGTACGCATCCTCGATGTTCGACACTTGCGAGACTTTCGCCCCGCGGTCACGGGCGATTTTACTGGCGGCACCGATTTGGCCGCTTAGGTCGCCAACGATTAGTAAACGCATACACACCTCTTTTTTTGAATCTGGATATTCGAATCTGAGGATTGGAAAGAGATTATCCAAATCCGGATTCTTACCGCCGGATTCTATTTCTCGGCTTTAATGATCTCCGTCATCGTAACGCCGATTTTATCTTCTACCACCACGACCTCGCCGCGGGCGACTAAACGGTTGTTGACAAAAATATCCACCGGCTCACCCACCTTGCGGTCGAGCTCGACCACCGCGCCGCGGCCCAATTTAAGCAACTGCTGCACCTGCATGCTGGTTTTACCCAGTACCA
>DITH01000131.1 GCA_002422745.1 Alphaproteobacteria bacterium UBA6189 | reverse complement strand
ATGCAGTGAATATGTCGGGCTGACCAATAAAATCGCCGGCTGTATCCGCGCTACCATAAGCATTGCGGCGGACCGCTATTTCGAGGGATTTTATCCGCTTGTTTCGCGCATCATCGGTGGGTTTCTTACCCTCGGCGTGGCGATTTACGGTGTGCTTACCGCCGCCGGTATGCTGGAAAAAGCCGGGCGTGATACGTTGCTGTTCCTCACGAAATTATCGTTAATCGGCTTTTTCACCATGAATTCCGATCTGATTTACGATTACGCCATTGCCGGGATGGATGCGGCGGGAACGGTGGTGGTGCAAGCCGTGCCGCAAAATGGCGTCGCCGACGGCAATGTCGATTTCTCGCAGCTTGCCTGTATGCGCAACATGCACGAAGCAACGGCCGAGGCGGGTAAGCCTGTCGTAGGCGCGTGGCTGGCGATGGATTGCCTGATCGATACAGTGATCGGCATCAAGATCGACCCCGAGATGGACACTGGCGGCCTCAACGCGGGCAGCCCAGGCAAATGGTATAACGACCAGCTGGAGGGACGCGGGCTCGAGCGCGGCATGATTTATTTCTTCTTCAGCAACATGTTCACCTCCGTGTTCGGCATGATCCTCGCCGTGGTGGGATTTGTATTCATGTGGGGTTTGCTGGCCATGGTGATTAAAACACTGATGGCGTACATCGCGGGCTATGTCGGCCTTACCTTCATGGTAATCATTTCGCCCCTGTTCATACCGCTGGCGCTGTTTCGTGAAACCAAGCAGTTCTTCGATAAATGGGTGAAGCTGATGTTCTCCTTCGCCATGCAGCCCGTGCTGACTTTGCTGTTTATTTCCTTCACCATCGCTGCGGTCGACCTGGCCATGTATTCCAGCGACTATTCGGTGATGTACCGAATTGCGGGCGAGCAATCGCGCACCAAGGGCTTTAGCCTCAATACCTACCTAACCGAAAGTGGTGCGGTCGAGAAAAAAGCCACCACCCCGGCCTACGCGAAAACCCTGCCCGATGTTGTCGCCACGGTCCGCCAGCAAGGCACCGTGCTGAACGAACATGTCAGCACGTGTCTGCAGCAAGGCGCACAAGGCAGCGATGATCCGGCCTGCCAGGGCAACATGCCGCTGCGGATCTGGCACGATAACATGAATTGGGAAAAACTGGCTGAAATCCGCCACCCGCCCGTAACGCTTGAAGGTGACAGCACCAAGCCGGGCCAGCAGATTGCACGCGAAGTATTGGCCGCCGTTATTTTCTGCGGGGTGGTGATTTTTGTCATGAATAAACTGATGACGGTCATTCCGCATGTGGTGATGGATCTGGTGGGCGATTTCGGCCAGACCCCGAACCTGTCGCGCGAAATGAGTATGCAATGGTCGAACACCGCAGCAAAAACCAGCGGTGAGTTGCAGCAGAATATCGCCCGCGGTGCGTCCGACCTTGTCAGTAGGCGAAGTAGTGGAGCGGGCTCATGACGCGTCTATTCCGCCATAGCCTGATCCTGCTCGCCACCGCGCTGGTGTTCCTGATGGCCGGTGCCATGCAGCAGGCCGATACCTATGCGCAGGAAGCGCAGGGCAGCCCGGCCGAGCAAAATTTACAAACGGTGGACAGCAAAGGCAACCGTTCCAACTGCCGCGATTTACCCGAAGCGCAGGGAGTATTGGTCGGGGTGCTGGTGCCATGCATCATCAACACCATTGAGAACACGACCGAACGCTTCAGCGAGGAAATGATCACCTGGTTGATGCCCACGGTTTACGCCTTTGTTTTCTTTGTCATCGTGATGTTTGGCGTCAAGGTGCTGCAAGGCGGTCAGGCGCCGCATGTGCAAGGCTTCCTGCTGCTGGTCAAGCTGACTTTCGTGCTGGCCTTCCTGCAAATGATCCCGCATACCTTCGTACCACTGTTTTACGAAATCATGGCTGAATCGCAGCAGATTGTGGCAGGGGCTATCGGGCCCGAACAGGGCATCCGCTGTGATATCCGTAATTACGACAGCAGCGCGACGCCACAAGTATGGGCGCATATGGATTGCCTGCTGGGTAAATTGTACGGTTTCACGACCGGAACCATGCCCAATGGCGATAAAAGCCCCAACATGCTTCTGGCCTCGAGCATTTTCGGTCTGCTTGGCGGATTCTTCTTCGGCGGCACGTTCGGCATGATCCTGTTTTTCTCGTGCCTCGGGGTGCTGTGGACCATGTTCCAGGTCGTGCTACGTACGGTAGTGGCCTTCCTGAACGGCTATCTCTATGCCGCGATTTTATTCATCATCTCGCCCCTTTTTCTGCCGCTCACCTTATTACCGGCGACGGCGCGCTATTTCGATCCCTGGGTGAAGGGGTTGCTAGCGAGCGTGCTGTTGCCGATTATTATTTCGGCCTACAGTATGTTTGCCCTGCTACTGTACGACCGCATGCTGTTTTCCGACGATGCGTTGGTGAATAAACTCTTCAATAACGAGCTGGTGCAACAAATGCAGGGGCTGCCGCGCGAGCTGTGCGATGTGCGCCGCCCGGCCAACCCTGAACAGCGCGCGGCAAGCACCGGCGTGGCCGAGAATATCCTCTACGGCAACAGCACGATTTTTGGCAATGCTGCTGCGCCGCTGACGGCACTGGCAAACAACCAGTGTATCGGGTTGAAAGCGCCGGATCTGGACGTGCTGAAAGGCCTCGACCTCGATAGCCAGAAGGAAGCCTACACCGAATTATTCCTCGACTGCGTCATGCTACTGCTGGTGGCTTTCCTGATCTCCAACGGCCTCACCCATATCATCACCCTCTCGCGCCTGCTGGTTGGCTCGGGCGGTGTGGCCTCAACGCTCGACGCGCGCGGGCCGATCGAGGAAAAATTCGAGACTATCAAGCAATCGGCGCAGGCCGGGATCCGTGACGGGCTGAACGATCCGAATACCGGCCGAACTACCTACGGAACCGATTTCATTACCCGCCTGGCGGCGGTGCCTGGGACAGTCAGTGAACGAATTAACGATGCCATGAAAAAGGATTAACCCCATGGTGCATTTGCAAATGTTTAAAGGTTTTAAACGGAGTGTGGCGGTACTGCTCACCGGCATCATCTTGCTGGGCAGTATGCCGTTGCAAGCCATGGCGCAGAACGCACCAGCCGCTGCGCCGGCCCCGGCTGCCGCACCGTTTTCAAGCTTGCCCAGCACGCAAACCGATGCGCTGGTTTGTACCGATATTCAGGCGCGTAAACAGGCCTTTGGGGGCGACGCGGCGAGCGATCCGAACCTGCAGGCCAGCAATGCCGGGATTTTAAGCCAGATTTACCTGTTCCTGAAGGAAGTGGTTGGGCAGGCGACGGAAAAACTCTTCAGCGCTTTTACCGATAATGCAGGATACAAAAACGCCGTCTATTGGGCGATGGTGCTGATGGTCATTTTCTTCGGCGTCGCCTTCACGATCGGGGTGGTACAAATCAGTTTCCAGCAGGTGCTGATTCGCCTGATAAAATTCGGGCTGGTGGCGATTCTGATCTCTCCCGGTTCATGGGAATTTTTCAGTGATTATGTCGTGCGCTTCTTCATGGACGGCACCGATGAACTGGTAAAAGGTGTCATTGCCATCGGCACTGGCGTGCAGCCTCCTGCCAATGCCACGCCGTTCTACCAGCTCGATAAACTTGCCGAATACCTGATCCAGCCCGATACGATCGTACAGATTATGGGTGCGCTGACCACGGGCCCCTACGGTATGGCTATGGGTGGCTTGCTGGCCATTGCCACCTGGGGCTTCGTGTCGTTGCTGATCGAAGCGTTACGTGTGTACGCCGCCACGTTTGTTGCGCGGTCACTCGTCCTTGGGGTAGGCCCCATCTTCCTGGTCTTTATGCTATTCGACCGGACCAAGCAGCTCTTTATGAGCTGGGTACAGGTATTGCTGGCGCTCGCGTTGCAGCCGATTTTGTTGTTCACCTTCCTGTCGTTCTTCCTTGTGCTCATCGAAAGCGCGATGAAAGACATGATGTCGGCCGAGTTGTGCTGGACAGAATTTGCCGTCGGCGAAGGAAGCAGCAACAAAGCGGCATTCTGGCGCTTCTACGATCCCGAGAGCAAGGAGTTATACAACGTGGAAATGAACTGGAACGGCTCGATTCAATGTATGCTCAATGGCGGTGATGCCGAGGGCAATGCCTGCCCTGAATTTCCGCTCAACATTCTGGATATTCTAAGCTTCCTGCTACTGGTTTATATCGCCAAACGCTTCTCGGAAGTAATCGGCCGGATTGCCAACGAGTTGGCGAATACCTTCGTCTCGCTTGACGCGGCAGGCAAATTCGACCAATTCATGAACCAGGCCAGCAGCGCCCTATTCAAAAGGTAAGCGATGATGAAACCATGGATCATTCTGGCCGCAAGCGTGGCGCTACTCAGCGCCTGCGAAGCGGAAAAAGTGGAAGTGATGAAAAGCCCCTGCGTTGGCCTGGAGGGCAGCCCATGCGGCCCGAAGCGGCCGGTGAATGATGGGTGGTTGGGCCAGTATCAGGCAGGCCCCGTACTTCGTAGCTAAGCGGCGATGCTAAAAACCCCGCCCGCCACCTTTATGGGGCGGTTGCGGTTTATGCAGGTCGGGCTGTTCCTGCTTTTTCTTTTCATCGTCGCCCGTCGGCGCACCGTCTTTTTTAGGGCCTTGCTTTACCCCATACGTATTGGCCTGTTTAATTTTATCAAATGCGGCGCGCCCGGTCAGTACCGGGTTGGTGGTCAGGCCCGCCGTACTGGTGGCCATGGCGCGGATGTTATTAATCAGCCGAGGGTCGATCTTGGCCATCGTCGCCGCAATCGGATCGGTCGGATGATCGCCATGGTCGTGTCCATGATCATGTTCCGGCCCGTGCAGGGCGGCTTGCTGGCCGGCACGCATTGCGCTTAACCGCGCCGTATTAACCGTGGTGATATTGGCCACGTTGCGCCGCGCCTGAGCAATGCGCTGACGGATAATCGCAATCTGCGCCCCCATACCGCCGCTACGGGTTGCGGGCGTGGCTGCGGGCGTACCGCCACTGCGTTGCTGCCCGGCCAGTTGCTGTGCCAGCCGCTGTAATTGTGCCCGTTGGGCCTGCGCCATGCCTTCCTGCATGGCGTTTTGCTGGCGCTTGCTGGCCGCATGGCGGTTGGTTACCGCTTCCGAGGCTTGCAGGGCCATGCCGGCAATCGGTGTGTTCTGCATGTAACTGCCGAGTTCCTTCATGGGCGAATGGCCGACCATCGCGCCCGGGCCGTTGATTTCCTGCACGCGGTTGAGCACGGCATCGATGCCCTGTTCGATCCGGTAGAGCAAGGCGGCAAGCGATTCTTCTTCGAAATCCTGGTAATGGCTGGGCACGCTGCCCATCTGCTGTTCAAGCTGCCGCACATGGTCGGTGTTCTGGGTGAGCTTGGCCAGCCGTAATGCTTCAAGCTTAAGGGCATAGCCAAGCTGCCCAATCGCATGGGTGGCGGCCAGAATCGTCGGGTATTGCATAATCGATGCATCGATACCGCGGCCCCAGGCGAGCAGGCGTTCATACACTTTCACCACGCCTTTGACGCCGCCCATTTCCGCGACATCCTCATCTCCGCCGATACCGAGCCCCGCCAGCACATTCAGGCTACCGAAGCCGATTTTCAGTTTGCGCAGAATCTCGCGGGCAATGTCCACCGCTTCCTGGCGAACCGGCTCGCTGATCTGTGAAATATCCTGCATGCCTTCGGCGGTGTGCAGCAGCTGGTCGCCAAGCAGGTTGAGGTCATGAATCACCGCCACGTCGCCCAGCGCCTGCTGGTGCGCTACGGCTTGCGTTTCCAATGAAACTAGGCGTTCCTCGACCGCGTCGATCTCCTCGGCTGTCGGTTCCTCGCCAAGTGCCAGGCTACGCATCGCCTCGGCATCAAACGAAGCGAAGGGGGTGGCGGCAAGGGGGAGCAATTGCCAGTCAGCTAGCTCACGCCCGCCAAACAGGCTGGAAATGCTGCCGAAGGGTCGCAGCCAATCGTGCTGGCGGCTGGTGGCGGCGAGGGTGGCATAGAGATAGGCAGGGCCGGGCGCCCCGTCGGTACTGGCGCGTGCCCAGTCCACTTGCGGCTGGGTGGGATCGCTCACCTGCACCGGCTGGGCGGCCCGTTGCAGGCCTTCGGCCAGGTGATAGGCGATATCTTCGAGCGTATGACGGGCCTGCTCGTGCGTCATGCCTTCCGCGGGTTCATGGTAGAAATGCTGAAAGAGGAAATTACGCAGTGCGGCCAGCGAGCCCTGCAGGCTTTGCGGTAACGGCTGCATCAGCTGGCGCGCAATCAGCCCATCGAATTGCGGGTAGCGTTCGGGTGAAAAGGAAAGTGCCATCGCGGGGTCGGTCACCGCCGCATGCAGCGGCGCCCAGCCCGGAAGGGTGACGGCATACGCCCCCATATCCGCAACCTCCGCCCGATAGGGCAGCGGGAGGGAGAGATCATGGGGTGGGTGATCGGCCATCGGCCTTCCTATGATTAGCTACCGGCGGGTTGCTGGGGTTGCTCCTGCTGCGCGGCGCCCAGAGCATACACGCACAGATCTTCGAAGGAGACGTTATTTTCCTGGCTGATTTTGAACAGCTTTTCGAAACTGTCCATCACGTCCTGCGGGATATTGCCCCCACGCTCCGACGACAGCCACCAGCTTTGAAATTGTAACGGATGCTTTTTCGGATGCGGCTCGCCGATATACACATGGAACGGGTGTTTAACGCCGTTAAAATCGCACGGCACAGTAAAGCGTTTCATACTAACAGCTCCTCAAGGCCCGGTTATTCTAGCTTAAACGGTGCCGTTTGTCACCCGGGATGCGGGTTTAGTTATTCGGCCCCTCATAGGCACGGCGGCGGGCGAAGCTGAAATTCTCGGCATAGGGCGGTGCTTTGGCACGCGTGGCATGCGGCTCGATCAGTTCGTAGCGCAACCCCTTGGCCTCGGCATAGGCGATCGCCTCTTCCTTCGTCGGAAATTCCAAATGCAGCTGGGCGCGCGTATCGGGCATGGTGTTCCAGCCCATCAATGCTTCTGGCGTACCTTTGGCCAGCGGGGCATATTCCAGCCGCCAGCGGCGCGTTTTGCCGCGGCCGGATTGCATGGCGGTTTTTGCTGGTTGGTAGATGCGTACATGCGGTTGGGTCATGAGCGTAGGTTTACAGGTTTCAGGTAGCAGTTCCAGCGGAATTTTAGTCCGTTCTTGTGAAGCATTATTTCTTCTTTGCAGCGGCTTTCTTTTTCGGCGCGGCTTTTTTCTTACCGCCTTTGCCTTTGGCTGCAGCACCCTCCAGCAAGGGCAGGGCATCTTCCAGGGTGAAATCCTCGGCCGGTTTATCCTTCGGCAGTGTAATGTTCGCCCCGGCGAATTTGATGTAGGGTCCGTAGCGGCCTTTCAAAATCACCACTTTCTCGCCCTGAT
>DITH01000194.1 GCA_002422745.1 Alphaproteobacteria bacterium UBA6189 | reverse complement strand
GATAGTGCCGGTATTGATGGGGGTGGATAGGGTAGGGGCTATCAGCATGCATGTCTCCGTCGTAAATAAGAAATGCAAGGAAAATGCCAAAAAATCGGGCACACTCCGTCCGGTTTTGCTTGGCAGGTTTCGCCAATTTTGTTATAGATGCAGTGCGAGCCGGGCCCCTCTGGCGTTTCCATTCGGAACGTGATGTCGGATCGCATCGGGACACCCGGTGCTTTCAACGACCATTGCGTCGGGTGTTCCTCCTAAACGTGAATAAAGGAGGATTAGAATGTCGCGTTTTACCTTTTCGAAAACAGTAAAAATCTTTCAAGCCTTGCTGACAAAATCGGCAGTGCTCCAGCTCGAGATTGATGCGGAGCAGAAAAAAGCACGTCCCGATTGGCGGCGTTTGCTTACCTTGAAAAAGCAGCGCCTGCTGGTGAAAGACCGGCTGGAGCGTTTGCGCCGCGAGGTTCGGCGGCGGCGAAGCCAGCGCCAGCCCGTTCTGAGCTAACGGTAAGGGGGGCATCCAGTGGGTGCCCCTTCTTTCTTAAATACTGTATTGCTCGCCATATTCCTCGCGGCGCGCCGCGAGCGATGCCAATGCCCCGACCAGCCCGAGTGCGCCGAATTTACATTCCCGCACGGCGACATGCTCGGGCATGCTTTCCTGCTCGTCGCACATTCCCACAAAGCGCATGCCGGTGGCGTTGAGGTTATTTTGCGCATCGCGCGTGGCGTTGACGCGGTAGGCGCCGCCGACGGCAAAGGCGTCGACCAGGTAGATCATCGGTTCCGCGGGGCCGTCTTCCACCCGGTCAATCGTCGGCACGCCTTCCTGAATAATCACTTCGCTGGAATGCACGCCTTCCTTGATCACATTCATTTTATTGCGGATCTTTTTGTTGATCTCGTACACTTCGTCGCCCGAGCGCACGGTCATGATGCCCATGCCATACGTACCGGCGTCGGACTTCACATAGACATAGGGTTCGGCCGTAATGCCGTAACGGCTATAGTGGGTGCGAATTTTATGCAGAACTTTCTCGACCCCAACGGCGATACATTCAAGCCCCTGCCGCTCGCCGAAATTGACCCGGCCGCATTTGTGGAACTCGGCGGTAATCAGCCATGGATCGAGCGCAAAATTAGCGGCGAATTCGCGCGCCAGCGCGTCGTACGCATCGAAATAAATCGATTTGCGGCGGCGGTGCCAGCCTTGTNNCCTTGCGCCGGGCGCGGCACGATGGGCTGCGCTGCGCCTAAGCCGCGTAATACGTCGGGCATGCCGGCGGTAAGGTCATTATTCAGCACGATCAATTGCGGGATGAAGCCGCTGGCGGTTTTCAGTCGGTTGCCATCGCGCACCAGGGCGAATTCGGTAAGGGTTTCACCCTGCATGCCGGTCACTTCGATCGGCGCCTCGGGCGTGGCAGTCAGGCTGCCGATTTCCACGGTGCATCCCGCCGCTTCGAGAATCTCCTTCAGCGCGGCGAGGTTGCTGATATAGCCTTGGTTGCGCGTGTGGTTCTCCGGCACGATCAGCACGCGCTGCGTTTCCTGATTGTATTCTTTCAATCGCGTGGCGATATGATTGGCGGCACGCGCCCGCGCCGCGCTGGAGAGATTATTAAACCCGGCGGGAAACAGGTTAGTATCGACCGGCGCCAGCTTGAACCCGGCATGGCGCAAATCGACCGAACTATAAAAGGGCGCACCGGCGGCGCGGCGCTTTGCCGCGATCCATGCGTGGATGTCCTCGCCGCGGCTGGCAAAAAGCTGGCGGAACTGGTCGAGCACAGGGGGCATGCCGGGGCTTGTGGCCTCGGCGGCAACGGCGGTGGTCATGCATCGGTCCTTTCAAAACGCGGCGTGCGCTCCCAATCGCCCCAGGCCATCAGGGTGGCAGCTGCTAATGTAATGACAGCGGTGTCGGCGCGCAAGATGCGGGGGCCCAGACTCACCCCCTGCGCGGTGTTGACATGCCGCAACGCCGCCAGCTCCTCGGGTGCAAAGCCACCTTCCGGGCCAATGAGGATCGCCCAGTTTTTTGGCTGCTCCGCTCGTTCGCGCGACCGCTGTGCAAGCACCTGCTGAAGGGGCGCGCTTGCGCCGGTTTCATCGCCATAGATCAGCGGCACATGGGTGGGCCAGTCGCCGAGCAGCGGTAGCAGCTTTATCGGCTCGCGGATTTCTGGCCAGCTGATACGCTCGCACTGCTCCGCTGCCTCGCGGGCGATCGATTCGGCGCGCGTGCGGTTTACCTTATCGACCACACTGCGCTGCATCAGCACCGGCTGCAGAATATCGGCCCCCAGCTCGGTGGCTTTTTCGATGATCGTTTCCAGCCGCCCGCCTTTGATGGGTGCAAAACACACCATCAGCCCGGTGCCGTTTTCCGGCGCGCGCAATTTCTCGGCAATCTCGAAAGTGGCGGTGCGCTTGTCACGCCCGACCAGCGCGGCCGCGAACTCGCCCTGTGCCGGGTTGAACAGGGCAATGCGGTCGCCCGCTTTCAGCCGCAATACGTTGAGCGCGTAATGCGCCTCGTTGCCGGAAAGCTGCAACAACTGACCCGAAGCCAGGGATTCTGGCCGGGCAAGCCGGTATCGCGGTTGATTTGCCATCGAATCTTTATTCCAATAGGGTCAAGGCGAAGTCAATCTCGCCACCGGGAACTGATTTAAATCAGATTCCATCACGGAACCATAAGAAAAGCGATGTGGTGCTAGCAACGTTAACAGAGTATATCCGCCTGCTCCGGCTGGATAAGCCGATTGGTATCTGGCTGGTGTATTTTCCGGCCGCCATCGCGGTGTGTATGGCCGAACGCACCGAGCCCGATATCGACCTGCTGGTACTCCTCTTCCTTGGCGCGCTGCTGGCCCGTTCGGCGGGCTGCATCATTAACGACCTGACCGACCGCAAACTCGACCAGGGCGTGGAACGCACCCGGATGCGGCCACTGGCCTCGGGCACCATTTCGGTGCCGCAGGCGCTGGTGGTGCTGGTGATACTGGGCATCGGCGCGCTGTNNCTGGTGGTGGCGATGTTGCTTCCCTCAATCGTGGTTGGGCTGGCGTTTCTCGCCCTGACGATGATTGCGATTTATCCCTGGATGAAACGCCTCACCTGGTGGCCGCAATTATGGCTCGGTATTACGTTCAATCTCGGGGTATGGATCGGCTGGGCGGCCACGGGCGCGTCGTTCACGGCGGCCACGGTACTGCTTTATGGCGGGTTCATTTGCTGGACGCTGGCCTACGACACTATTTATGCGCTGCAGGATGTGCAGGACGATATCCGCATGGGCATTAAGTCCACCGCCCGTAAGCTGGGGCGGCAGGTGGTGCGGTTTGTGGCAGGCTGGTATGCGATCCTGTTGCTGTGCCTTATCTTTGCCGGACTGCTTTCCGGCACCGGGCCGATTTACCTGCTTGGCATTGTGGCCGTGGCGCTACATATGCGCTGGCAAGTGCGCGAGGTGCCCTTCGCCCAGGCCGAGCACTCCGCGGGGGCGCTTTTCCGCAGCAACCAGTGGCTGGGACTGGCGATTTTCCTCGCGATTTTCCTCGACCGCGTGGTGGGTTTGGGGCCGTGGCTTGCGGCCGGCGCGCATTAGTTCCGCTTGCGGCGGGTGAGAACTGATGGCAAGCTGTCCGCATGTTTCGTAAACACCACGCCGAACCTTCCGACGCGCTAGGCGCCTGCGGTTACCCGCAATCGTTCATCGACGCCCTGGCCAAGCTCGACGCTGACGCCCGCGAACAGTCGCAGCCCGGCGCGCTGGTCATTGTTGCGGTCGATAATCTGGCGATGATCATGTCGGGCTATTCCATGGCGGTGGCCGAAGCGGTGATGGTAGAATTATTCGCCGTCATCGCTACCCATAACCCCGATGGCCACACCGCACGCGTTCAGCGCGATCAGTTCGGTATCCTGCTGCCCGGCAAAGGCGAAAGCGAAGTCGCTGCCTGGTGCGAGGAGGTGGAAGCCGCCATTCGTTCCTATTCCTACAGCTCACGGTATGGCGAGCTGCATTGCATTACCAGCACCGCGTACCAGATGGTGCCCGACCGCCTGTCGAGCGCTGATGAAATCCTCGGCCGCACCATCGTCAACCTTACCGATCAGGAAGGCTTCGAGCCATTGCGCGCCGATATTTCGGGCGCCGGCTCGCGCGAGGAAATGGGCCTGGCCAACTTCCTCGGTCAGGCGGTGCAGGAAGGCCGCATCCGTCTTGCCTACCAACCGGTGATCGAAAGCACCACCGGCAAGGTGGTGCATTATGAAGCGCTGCTGCGCCTGTTTTCCGAGGACGGAAAAATCAGCTCCGCCGGCACCCTGATCCCGATTGCCGAACGCATGGGCTTCGTGCCGATGATCGATAAGCTGGTGCTGGAGAAAATCATTGCCGAATTGCGCGCCGACAAGGAAGTGCAGCTGGCGCTTAATGTGTCGAACCTTACCACCCACGAGCCGAGCTATTTCGCTGCGCTCGCCGAGGCGGTGGAGCAAACGCCCGATATTGCCCCGCGACTGATTATCGAACTCACCGAAACGGCGGCGCATAGCGACCTGAAGCACCTGTCGCGCTTCTGTGCCGAAGCGCAGTCGCTGGGCTGCCAGGTAGCGCTCGACGATTTTGGCGCCGGCTACACCAGCTTTCGCCAGTTGAAGGCCATGTCGGTCGATATGGTGAAAATCGACGGCGCCTTTATCCGTGACCTCACCGACAATGCCGATAGCCGGTTCTTTGTGAAAACCCTGCTCGATTTCACCCGTGGCTTCGGCCTTAAATCGGTAGCGGAATTTGTCGAGAACGGCGAAATCGCCAAAATGCTGATGGAGCTCGGCGTCGACATGTTGCAAGGTTATTATTTTGCCAAGCCGCTGAACTACCGGCCCTGGCTCAAAGAAGGCGATTACAGCTAGCATCGGGCTGGCTTGCGCGCAGCAAAACGATCCATTATAACGTGCCAGTGTGCCGGTTTAGCTCAGGGGTAGAGCAGCGGTTNNTGTAAACCGAAGGTCGCGGGTTCAATTCCTGCAACCGGCACCATTTTCCTGTGCATGAGAAACTAACCGCGATGGGTGCCCCCGCCGGGAAACAGCCCGGGCGCATGGCTAAACAATTCCCGAAGGGTAATGGGCGTGGCCGGATCGATCCTGGGTGCGGTCTCGCGACCGGTCCATCGCCCCAGCGCCGGCGCGCTCTCATGGGTTTTACGCAATGCCTCGAGCACACGCCGATCGGCTTCCGGTCCAACCCCTTTATCCAGATAAGCCACAAAGCGCAGCGGCGCGTGTGCGCCAGCACTGGTAAAATGCTTGGTAATGGTTTTCCCCAGCGCTTCGAGTGATTGGCCTGCGGCATCAGAACTAGTGTAAAACAACACCGAATTATCCTGCTGGATCGTCACGGCCGAGGATGCATGAATATTCTCGATCTTATGATGATCGTAAAGATCCTGCAGACGGGTATTCAATTGGCCCGTCGCACGTTGCAGCTTTTGGTGCGCCCGTTCGGCAATGTCATATAACTGCGCGACATCTGACTTATCCCACGTGTCTTTTCCTCGCAACTCGGTAAGAAAAGTCAGGCACTCTTTCAATTCCGGCGGGTCGTTCGCCGGGTCGAAATCATCGAACATCGTAACCGCTTCACGCAAGGCGTTCAGATGAAATTCCTCGCTATCCTTACCATCGCGAACGCGCTGGGCATGCAAAAGAAAATCGGCATCATGTAACATGCCGCGCTGTTCCTTCAGGGCATCGATCCGTGCCTGCGTTTCACGAATATCGGTGGGCATGGCATTGGTCAGCTCGCCAAAGCGTGTCCGGCGTGCCAGCTGCTCGGCGCGATCAAGTTCCTCGAGCATGGGCTTGATCTTCTGCGTCCAGTCGCTTTTGCTGGTGATATTGAAGACCAGCGCGGGTTGGCTGCCGATCCGCTCGCGCGATTCGGCCAGATCAGTGAATTGATGCTCCTCACGCAGCGAAACGAAACGAAACAGGCTGCTATTCTTACTGATCGTGCCTTTGAGCAATCGTTGCCGTTCGCCTTCCGCGATGTCGACCACGTTGGTCGGCGAAGGCTTCTTTGATTCCACCTCTTGCTGCGGCGCGGGGAAACGCTCTTTCAGATAGCCCGGCAGTTCCGATAACAGCACCGGCTCCTTCGTCAGCGCCGTGATGGTCGCCCCTTTGTCGTGCAGCACGGGGAAAAATTCCGGGCGCACCGGTTGCAGCAGCATGGGGTGATGCAGCCCGACAAATTCCGACAGGCTGAACGCGCTATCGCTAAGTAACGCGATGCCCGGATCGTCTTTCTTCATCGATGGGGTGCGAAGGCGGTACGCACGCAATTGCTGCAAGTGATGCTCGGTCGAGCCACGCGGGTTGGCAACGAGCAAATGCGGTAACACTACACTGCCGTCGGGCTGTTTCGGCTGGGCGTCGAGCCAGCGGTAATATTCTGTCATCAGTTGCTCGGTCTCGGCAACCTGCTGCTGCATCTCCCGCAATGAGCCATTGAAACGGTCGCGTAGCGTTTTTTTCAATTCCCCAAACGCTTTGTCCAGTTCCGGCCGTAGGAACAGGGGGCTTTCCTGATGCCATTTGCTGGCAATTTTTTCGGTGGATCCATGCATCCCGGCCATGGATTTCAGCAGTGCCAGCTCCGAATCGAAGTCGGATTTCATGCGCTGTAAATCTTCCCCCGAGAAGCGGATTTCGACATATTGCAACTTTTCGGCATTGGCCAGGCCGGCCACATGCTTCCATGCCTCCTGCACCGGATCGATACTCGGCTTATCCTCTTTGAAGTGCTCCGTGAGCTTTTTGCGCATCGCGCTGTGATTGCCCTGTCCCTCTTGCGTGCTTTGCAACGTGTCGAGCGTTTCATCCTGCGTGCGATGGTGCTCCCATGCGTGTGCATCTTCCTTCGCAAGCTGCAGCTCGTACAGCTGGTAGACGGGAATATGGCCGGTGCGGCCGAGCGAAACGAGCCGGCGATCCGGCAATTTTAAAAAGCCGGTGCCGGCCAAGGTTTTTTCGAATTGCGGCGCGACTTCAGAGGGAATTTTCAACCCGAGGCACCATTGCAGCGGCTTGTTTTTCTTCGGCGTATATTGCGCCCACAACCGCGTCACCGCCGCTTTGTCGAAAAGCAACCTGGCCGCCGCCTCCCGCACGGTGGGCACGGAGGGCGGGGTCTCGGATTTTGCCGGCCGCTTGGCGGGCGTTGATGGCTGTGAGCTCCCTATATGTGCGGGTATCTTACTGACCTGTGCATCGTCACGTTCCGCCACGTGTAATGCATCGAGCGACGGATAGGGCTTCTCAACCGCCGTAAGCCGTAATTTCTGTCCACCCGTTTGCGCTTGCGCCAATAGCTGCGTTGCTTGAGGTGCGGTTAATGCAATCCGCATTAATGCCGGGCTTTCAGCGGCGCTGGTTAGCATAGCGGTTTTATCGGGATCGATCCCCATACTGCTACGCAAATCCTCCAGGCGTGCGGTACTCGGCGCCCGCGCGATAAGCCAGTGGGCGCGCGAAGAACCTTCCTGTACGGTAGCCAAGCGTAGCTGCTCGATCGACTCGCGCTGCGTGAATATCTGCCCGCCTTCGGACTGATGTTTGATCTGCCGCGACGTAAGCCAGGTGGGGGAGAAACGGCTAGGTAATACATGCTGGGATGCCTGAGGAAACGACTCGCGCAAGCGTGTATACGTCGCCTGATTGATACGATAGCGCATGGTATCGCTGGATGCGTTTCCATAATCCCGCATCAGCGATAATTCCTGCCCTTCGATGCAGCTATCGGCATCGCGCATCTGCTGAATCAGCCGGTGCTGTTCGGCGCTGCTTTTGCACATCAAATACGGAGAAAAATTGCCATTATAATGCTCCTCCAGCTGGAACCCGATCACATGGGGACGCAACGCCTCCGTATAGTCGGCGAGGGGACGCGGTGCACTCTTCTTCGCCGGCGCTTGGTTTACCGGTTTTACGGTTGGGAGACGAAACACCGTGGCTTCCTTATGAAACCGGGTATCGTGGTGCAGTGGCATCAGGATATGCTGCATGGCACGGTCGACCGGCAACGCATGCGCCTGTGGGTCGTCGTCACGGGATTGCGTCAGGTCGATCGCATCCGGATGGGCGCGCTGAATGGCATCCGCCAAACTACGGCGAATCGGCAGAATCGCAAAATGCCCTACCTTGCGGCCGATATGGTGCATATTGATACAATGGCGGTCATCGTCGGTAAGCCGTTCCAGCGGATATTTCAGTCGCTCGGCATCCTTGGCGCTCATAATCAGGTAGGAAAGCGTATCCTCGTCGCCAAGTTCGGGCTGGCTGGCATCCTGCGCATGGTTCTCCGTATGGTAGAAGGCAACCGTCGGCTCATCCGGCTGGTGACTGAGGCTAAATAACGCATGCAGCGACTCGAAGGGGATCGGATCCGGATACGCGGCCACCAGGTCATTGCGTAAATAGGCCTTGCAGCTCTCTTCTGTCTCCACCGACGGGCGCGAATTGGCAAGGCAACCCGCTTTCTTCAGCCGCTGAATGGTCTCCGATGAGCCGTACACGGCATAATAGGTATCGCTGGCGGTTCTGGACTTTTCCACCTCGAACGGTGCGGGGTACGACCATTGCCGGGGCTCTGCCGCAATGGTAATGCCATTATCCGCGATCAACTGGTGCAATAACGCAGTTTTTTGGCGCAACTCTGCCTTGATCTCTGCCACGAGGTTCCCTTTTCTTTATCAAACCGGACGCAGTTTAGGCGGATTTGATGCAAGGAAATGTGACAATTTGATAAAATCTTTCGCATGCGTCGGCTGGCAGCCGGCAATAAAAGGTTAAAAAATATGGAAAAATATTTCATCGCCAGCAAAGCAAACCGGCCGACGTCGATCCGGCGAAAGAGTGCCTAACGGCTGATGCGCAAATTGGCGAGCGAATCGCCGATCGTGTGGAAGGCGCTGCGCAGGGCGGCTTCGTTATCGGCCTCGAAATAATAATCCGGCGTGGTGGCGCAGTTGCGCAGCAGGGTTTCGACATTGCCGTCATTCAAATCGAACACGATGGTATAGACCAAAATCCCCTGCGCCTTCATGGCGTTGCACACGCTGGTCAGGCGGTTATCGAGCGCCTCCTGCGCGTCGTTCACTTGGGTCGTGCCGAGCTGACCTTCAAACAGATAGCCATAGGCAGTGTCGTCGTAATCATACATGGTGTTCTCGCCATCGGTCATGATCACGGCGGCTTTAAGCATCAGATCGGTGCCGTAATCGAGCGGCAGGCTGTTGCTGTTCATGCTGCCGCCCCATAACCCGCGCCAGTTCGGGCTTAGCATGCGCCAGCCCCACACCGCGCCCACATTCACATGCGTAGCGCCGCCGGTCGACAATGCGTCGATGCCTGCATCGACGGTGGCTTTGACATTGGTCAGCCGCGTGACCGGCACCGGGCAATAGGTATTGGGCCCTTTGGTGCTGGTGATGGAATAGTTGGTCGTGGTGGTGGTGACGGTTTGGGTGCAATCGCGCCCGCTGCCCCAACCGCTGCATGAAATGCAGGTTTGCTGGTCGCCCTGCGTGGTACAGCCGCATGCATAGTTCGAGCAGGTGCAGCTGGAGCGGTTATGGCAGACATAGCTGGAGGAAGAGCTGCTCGAGGTAGTGATCCAGTTATTGTAGCTGTTATGGTCGGGCCAGTAATAGGCTTTGAATTTCTCGCTGTCCGGCAACGTGCCGGGATTGGGCGGTGCGTCGGTGATATCGTTGCCGTGCTGCCAGCGCGCTTCGACACACCCGGCCCAGCTGGTCGTCCCCCAATCGAGCCCGGCAAAATGGGTGCTGTCGAGCCAGTCGGTATGTTCGGTGCCGATATTCACCGCCTGGCTGAACGGCACAATGCCCACCCAGAGATTTTCCGAATCGGCATTGTCGCCGAACAGGATATCGACCAGATCGTGTGCCGAGGATTTGAGCGTGTCGATTTTGCTGCAGGGCTGGCACATCGAGCCGGTGACATCGAGCACCAATGCCAGCTCCATCCCTTTATTGGTGCGGGTAACTTCCGTTTCGGCATGCAGGGTCACCGAGTCTTTGCCGAACATGGTCATGAAGGTGGTGGGCAAGGTGGCGGTGGCGGTGGCAGTCAGGATCTGGCTGTCGTCGCTCAAGGTAACATCGACCTCGCCCAGCGTTGCACCGAGATTGCCCGAGGCGAAATTCAGCGCGATGTATTTCGCCACCACCGCTTCAAGATCAGCCGAATTGAGGCTGGCGCCCGCCGCCAGCCCGGCGGCGTCAATGGCGTTTTGCAGTTTATTCTGCGCCATCTGCGCCCGACCGGCATCGACGGCTAATCCCACCGCACCAACCACACCCAATGCGGTGAGCGCCGCCATCACGAACACGCTGCCGCGTGCGTCGCGACGGAAGGCCTGGAAAAAATGCTGCAGCAACATGGGAGCGTTCCTTATGCCGGAGGCGTGGTCAACAGGCCGAAACGCGGCTTGTAAAAGGCCTGTCGGTAAATCACCATCGTATCGAAAAACTGGGTGGAAATAAGCGGCGTGTATTGAAAGAACACTTCCGTCGCGATGACGTTCTCGCGCTCTTCGAAGGCGAAGGCGACCGGCAGATCTGGCACCGCACCGACACTACCGAATGCGCTGGTGGCGATAAGGTTGCCGCCGCCTGCATGCCGCCAGTTGACCGTGGCGTTTGGCTGACCCGGCGCGCGGTACAGCGAACTGATAATCACCCGTCCGGTACTGGCAAAGGCAAAGGGCTGCATGATATCGTTCGTGGCCTCGAACAGCTGGGTTAGCCCGGCCTGGCTGACGGCAGTCGATTGCGCTGTCACGTCGGCCACGGTATGGGCCAGCTTGGCAGCTTTTTGCGTGGCGAGAATATAGCGTGTGGCCTCGATGCAGCCGTAAAATACCGTCATCAAAACGGGCGCGATCAAGGCGAATTCCACCACCGCCAGGCCGCGATTAGCCCGGATAAATTGCTGCAGCATAGAAGGTCTAGTACGGCTCATTTTTCACCACCGCATGGGTTGTAATGGTGAACACGCCGTTCTGCCCGACCAGCGTGCTCAATAGCGGGGTGGCCAGCAACCACGGATAGCTGATGCGGTAGACCACGATATCGTCGGCATTGCCATAACCAGCAAGGCCCATATCGGCGTCGTACTGCCCGTTGCCGTTGATATCACTGTACTCGCCCGCGTCGGGCGTGCCGTTATGGTTGCTGTCGTTCCACGGCTCGGCATCGCCGATCTGGTCGAACTGCTCGTAATATTTCGAGGTAATGACCAGCTGGTCGGCATCGAGCAACACGCCGGCACGGTCGCCAATCGCGTTGATGATGGTCTGTTCGCGGCTCAAACCCGCTTCGGCAAAACCGGTTTTGCCGAGGCGCGAGGAAATCGACGTGGCGCTCTCCATGATGTTGGTGACGAGCATAATCAGGGCGAATTCCAAAATCCCCAACAGGATAAGCAGCAATACCG
>DITH01000145.1 GCA_002422745.1 Alphaproteobacteria bacterium UBA6189 | reverse complement strand
TCTTCCGCGAGCCGGGGCATGAATATGGCGGCAAAACCGGCACGGCACAGGTGCGACGTATCACCGTGCGCGGGCAGGACCAGAACACCATTCCCTGGCGCTTTCGGCACCACGGGCTGTTTGTCGGGTATGCACCGGTCGACACACCGCGTTTTGCCTGCGCGGTGGTGATCGAGCATGGCGGCGGCGGTGCTTCGGCGGCCGCTCCGGTAGCGCGCGATGTCATGCGCAAAGTACAGGAGCTGGTATTATGATGGCCTCCAACCGCATGCGCAAATGGTGGCGGCGCGCCTCCGATATGCCGCGCGGTGTATTACTGGTGATCGGCGCGCTGTGCCTGCTTGGTCTGGCTATGCAGTATTCCGCCTCGGGTGGCGATTTCCGCGTATTTGCGTTAAAGCAATTGGTGAGCGTGGGGCTGGGTCTGGGGTTGATGGTGGCGATTGCCGTGATGCCGCCGCATACCTTGTTTCGCACCAGCTACCTTGCCTATCTGGGCTGCCTGGCGTTGCTGGTGATTGTGGAAGTGAAGGGCGTGATGGGTATGGGCGCCCAGCGTTGGATCGGGGTGGGGGCGTTTACCCTGCAGCCGTCGGAGCTGATGAAACTGGGGTTGATTTTGGCGCTGGCGCGGTATTTCCACGCGGCGGTGCTGGAGAATACGCGCCATTGGCTGGTGCTGATAGCGCCGGCGATCATGACCTTGCTGCCGGTGGCGCTGATTCTGCACCAGCCCAATCTCGGCACGGCGACCATCTGTGGTTTTATTGCGTTCATGGTGTGTTTCATGGCGGGCATTCGCTGGTGGTATTTTGCCGGAGCCATTGCCAGCGTGGCCGCGGCCGTGCCGATTGCCTACCAGTTCCTGCATGATTACCAGAAGCGCCGGGTGATGACATTCCTTGACCCCGATGCTGACCCTTTGGGGGCGGGCTACAATATCATCCAGTCGAAAATCGCGATCGGCTCGGGTGGATTTACCGGCAAGGGGCTGCTGCAGGGCAGTCAGGGCCAGCTCGATTTCCTACCGGAAAAACAAACCGATTTTATTTTCACCATGCTCGCCGAGGAGCTGGGGTTCATGGGTGCGGTGGTGCTGCTGTTGCTCTATGCTTTCCTGCTGGTGTTCGCCATGGTGCTGGCCAGCCGTGCGCGCAGCGCCTTTCACCGGCTGATTGCCGCCGGGGTGGGAGCGATGCTGTTTATTCATATTTTTATTAATATGGCGATGGTGATGGGCATGGTGCCGGTGGTTGGCGTTCCGCTGCCGTTTTTATCGTATGGTGGGTCGTTCATGCTGGCGGTGCTGGTCGGCTGCGGCTTGCTGCTTCACGTGCATATACAGCAGGAAATGCAGCTGCCCAAAGGACGTAGCCTGTGAACCGGCGGCGCATAAAGCCGATAGGATTCACCCCGGCAAACTGCTATAATACGCGCAGAATAAGGGGAAATACCATGCTGCGCCGCTGCTGGCACAATCGCGAAGGTGCTGCGATCATCGAATTTGCGTTGATCGCCCCGCTGTTTTTTTTCCTGATGTTCTGCATTCTGGAACTCGGATTATTGACCTTCTCGCAAATCGCTCTGGAGAGCGCCACCATGCAGGTATCGCGCTCGGCAGCGATTGGCACAAGCGGCCAGGGCTGCGACCGCGCCTGCACCGTGCGGCGACTGATCGAGGAAAAAACCCGCGGGCTGATCGATGGCGAAAACGTGGTGGTAGAAGCCAACACGCTGGCCAATGGCGGCGTGCAGCGCGCGCCGGAATTCTGCCTGACCGAGCCGCCGACGGTGGCGCCGCCGAGCGGCACCTGCCCGAACGGGGTGGGTTGCCTCGATACCAATAATAATGGCCGCTGCGATGGGCCGGGGAGCGTGTCGCTGGGCGCCGCGGGCGATTTGGTAGAAATCCGCGTCAGCTACCCGTGGCAGCTGAAAATCCCGTTCCTTGACACGATTTCGTTCAGCGCCAATACGCCACGCACCGGGCGACTTTACGGCCGCGAGGGCGTGGTCCTGCTGTCGGCCTCGACGGTGATTAAGAACGAGCCGTTCACCAACCCATAAGGAATTGCATGCGCCCAGGTTTCCAACAGTTTTTCATGCGTGCGGCCCGGTCCGAGGACGGGGTGGCGCTGCTGGAATTCATGCTGGTGTTCCCGATCATCATGCTGATGCTGTTCGGCGCGCTGGAAGTATCACGCGCCATGCTGATTACCCAGCGCACGGAAAAAGCCGGTTACGTGATGGCCGATGTGGCGAGCCAGTATATTCCCGCCAGCGGCGACCGGCTGGGTGGTGAACTCAGCGAAACGGAACTGCGCACCAATGTGTTCCCGCTGCTGACGCGTATGATGGGGATTTATGCCGACCCCAGTAAACAGGCGGTGATTTTAAGCTCGGTGCGTATGGAAGGCGGCGTCAAGCGCGTCAAATGGCAAATCGCGGGCGGTGGGACGCTGACCCAGGATGTGGCCAGTGTGGTGAATGGGCTATCGCCCAGCGCCATCGGCCCGGCGGTGAAAAACCAACCCACCAGCTTCGCCCCGGAAGTGGAGGCCCAGCTGGTTGGCATGGCGCAAGGCGAAAACCTGCTGGTGGCGGAAGTATTTTATTTCTACGAGCCAATCTGGACATCGGTGATTCAGGCGACGCCGACCAGTTTCAGCACCGGCGAGATCGCGACGGTGGCGCGGGAAAAACTACTGGTGAAGCGCATGTATTTCCGCCCCCGCTCGGGTGATTTGATTTGCCTGCCGGGGAGTTTTACCTACCCGGAATGTATCACGGCGCCATCAGGCGGCGGGACGGGTGGCGCAGGTGGCGGCGCCGTTACCTGCCGACCGAGCGAATGTCTGGTGACCGGTGCCGGGTGGGTCGGTGTGCCATGCGGCGGATGCGTGCAAAGCGGGCAAACCTACAGCAATACCAATTGCCGCCAATACCGTTGCCAGGGCGGCACCTCGGCCGTGATCGGCACGTTAAGCAACTGCCCGACCAGCGCGTCATGTTTTTAGGAGGGACGATGAAGCCCATGCAATATTTTTTCCGGCGCTTTCTGAGCGACGATGCGGGCAATGTACTGATCCTTACCGGGTTGGCGGTGCTGTTGCTGGTTGGCATCGGCGGGGCGGGGGTGGATCTTGGCCGACAACAGCTGGTGCGTATCAAAATGCAGCAGGCGGCGGATGCTGCCTCGCTCGCCGGGTCGCTTGCCCCGGAAGGCACCGACCAGGCGGCCACGGCGCTGCGCTATTTCAACCTGAATTTTCCGGAAGAATATCTCGGGGTCGCGCGGCCGACGCCGAGCATCAGTGTCGGGGCCAATGTTCGGGTGAGCGCCAGCGCCGATATGGATACGTTCTTCGTTCGTCATATCGGCACCGAGCAACTGACGGCAAACACCTCGAGTGGCACGGAGGGCGCGAATAGCTCCAGCCGCCAGAATTACGATTTGTTGCTGGTGATGGATATGTCGGGCTCGATGGGGTTTGGCGATGTCGGCTCGGGCGGAATGCGGGAAGTGCCCTCCGGCCTGCGCAGCGCGGTGCGCCAGCGCGGTGTCGATTACTGCATCGACTACTATGTCAGACTGTTCGGTTATATCGATTTCACTAATTATGTGGCCTGTTACAGTGTCCCTAATACGCCCGGTACGCCGCCGCCCAATTTTCGGAATGGCGCGGGAATCGTGGGCGATAGCCGCATGAACGCCATGCGACAGGCGGCCTATACGATCACCATGCAATTGCTCGAGGACGGCAACGACGATAATGAAAGCCGTGTCGGGATTGTCACCTGGGCGGATAGGATTTACGATTCGGTCGCACTGACGGAAAACGCCACACTCCTGTACGATGTGATCGACCGCATGATTGGGGTGAACGGCACCAACAGCGCGGCCGGGATGCGCGAAGCCCGTCGGCTGGGCAACCAGTTCAACCGCGACCATGTGCGCGCCGTGGTGCTGCTGACTGACGGGAAAAATACGCAGGCAGGTACCATGCGTTACGACCCCAGCTCGCCGTCGTATGTGCGCGACGAGTTCGGCTGCCTTGGGAATGCGATGTGTGTGCCGACCAATACCCAGTCGCTGACGGAATGCAGCGGATTTAAAAACGATGGGGTGTTGGTCTACACGATTGCGTTCGGGCGGGAGTTCGTTAATGGCTCGGCCGATGCGGCGACTTCGCAAGCCTTCCTGCGCAGCTGCGCCAGTACCGATGAATTCGGCCAACCGCGCTTCTTCCTGGCGCCCGATAGCGCAACGCTGCAGGCCGCGTTTGAAACAATTCTCACGTCGGTGAAAAAAGTACGGATTGTGGAGTAGGCGTTAGGCTGGCACGTGGTGCGCGTGCGTCCGCGCCGGTGCTTCGTGCCCGGCGATGGTGGCGGCATCGATGGTGGCGGCAGGCGCGGCATCGACCTGCATGCTGGAGCCTTTGGCGATGGTGGCATTTTTATCCGCCACTTCGGGGGCTTTGGGCGTGAAATCGGGCAAGGTGACGGCGAATTGCTCGCGCAGCTGCGCCAGGCTCGCGCCATTGGCCAATAACGCCTGACTTTGTTTGACGGCAGGGATGCCATGTTTATTGGCGATCTCGATAAGGGTGAGCGTGCGTTCGGGCTGATCGCTATCGATCAGGTCGTGGCCGAGCAGGTAGATGAATTTCGGCAAGGCAAAATCGGCCTGTTTGATGGCGAGGCCCGTATCGGGGTCGATCACGCTGGCGTGTTTATAGGCGTAGGTGTAGTTCAGCAGTTCGGTAAGGCGCTGGAAAATGGGTTGGCTTTTTGCCCAACGAACGCCTTCGCCGGTACCGTTTTCCATGACGTTGGTGAACATGCGCTCGGGGTGGAACGTGTCGTTGAAATGCTGGTAGAGATCGAATACTTCGCCCTGGCTGATCGGCTGGCCGAGACCGTTGCGCGGGTTAATCTTGTTGTTCACGAAGGTGACCAGATCCTCGAACATGGTGGTTTTGCGCTTCCATGTATCGGTAAAAAGCTGCAAGCCGATAAGGCCGAGTACCCAGTCGCCAAGTCCGCTGGAACGCATCCATGCCGCGGGGAAAAACAGCATATTCACGCCCGCGCGCTGGGCTAATTTGCCCCAGAAATTATTAATGGTTTGTTTGACGATTTTATTTTCGCTGCGTGAGATATCGCGGAAGGTAACATCCTCGACCGGTTTATCGAACTCGGCGGCGACGGCTTCGGAAAACAGGCTTTTAATATCCTTATAGACCATACCGCTATAGCTTAGCGTGAGGGCTAAACTGCCCAGGCCCAGCGTCGTATTGTAGGCGATCGCTTCTTTGCTTTTGCGACTAGAGGTGGGATATCTGTGCTGCAACCAATCACCCGGTTTGGCCAGCACGCCTTGCATGCGGTTACGGAACTCTCCAAGAAAGCCCCCCTTCTCGTGCTCGATCGTATCGAACAACGTGCCGTAAATGCCGCGGAAGAAATAACGCGAGCTCCAGGCGGCCAGTACATAGCGCATGAATTCGGAGGTGGGTGCCAGCGTCGATTCGGTGCTGATATGCGGCGGGGCGGGGTGTGCCGCTTTCGGCGCAGCAACAGGGCTGCTAGAGCCGCCCGTAGGGGCCGGGCCTGCTGCCTGTTCGTCGACTGCCGATATGGCGGGGATGCTCACCCATCAATCCTTTCAATTTCCACCATTTTACCTGAAGGAGCGGGCGGATTCACGGGGGGATTGGTGAAGATTTGATGACAGCAGCAAGGCTCACGCCATCAGCTATGCAGCGGATGCATATCATGATGCTTAATATTTAATTAATAATATCAATAGGTAAATCGATAAATGTTGCCGAAAGCAACATAATCAGCAGCAGGTAGGCGACGGCAAGTAGGTGCAGGGTGCGGCTGAAATCGATCGTGGTGGGTTTGGGGTTGCCCGGCCCGAACCAACCGCGCACCCGCTCACCCGCCGGGCTGGGCATGGTGCCGCCCAATGCCAGATGCAACAGATGGGCCAGCCAGCTTGCGTAGGTTTGCGCGGCAGAAACGACGTGACGTAACGTGCCAAGCGGCCGTGCTTTCGGCACGAAGCAGGCGGCAAGCCAGAGAAGGAAGCAGGCGACGAAGCGCGGTAAGGCATCGAGCAGGGAGAACAGCGCGCAGGATGCCCAGCCGAAGGCCCGGTTTTCGGGGCGGGACGGATGGAAAAGCGCGCTGCATGCCGCAAGCGCGAGGTAAAGAAACGCGCCCGGCAGATCGGCAATGAGGTAATAGAGCGCCAGCCCGACCAACAGGGCGAACCGCTCGGCCATGGTAAGAATATGGTAACGCAGCTGGCCGAAATGATCAGCGAATAAATAATGCGGCTGATCGGATTGCAGGGCCAATGTGCCGCGCTGCGCTCGCTGGCGTAATTGCCAGGCGCGATAGGGGCGGACGAGCTGGCCGATCAGCGCGATGAAGAGGATGGCGGCGAGCAGCTGTACCCATGCCGCGCGCTGCATAAGGAGGAGGAGGCCGAGCAGCCCCGCCGGGAACAGGGCAAAGGCGCAAACGACCATGCCGCGGTAAAGCCGCGTCGCGGTGCTGCGCTGGGGGCGATTGAGCTTTTCGTGCAGGCCGCGCAACCATGCGGCGAGGCTGGCTTGCAGCGCGTCGAACCGCAGCAGCCGCGCCAGCAGTTCACCCGTGAGCAGGCCGAGGGTGAGGATTGGCACCAGGTAGGCGGCACGGGCGAGGATAGGCTCGAGCAGCGGCAGGCTATTCAATGTAAATCTCAACGCGGCGGTTGAGCTGCTCGGGCACGCCGTCGTCGGTGGGGATATCGGGGTCGGATTCGCCGAAGGCAAAGTAATGCACCAGCGATTCGGGCACCCCGGCGGCAATCAGGGCGTGGCGCACGAACAAGGCCCGCTCCTCGGAAAGCTGCATATTGTATTCGTCCGTACCGGCGCGGTCGGCATGGCCGTTGATGGTGATGCCGACATTGCCTGCCTGGCGCACATAGGCGACGAGTTGCGCAAGTGCCAGCTGGGCGCTGCCGCTTAGCTCGGCACTGTCGAACGGGAAGTAAAGAATGGTGGAGGTGGTTTCGATAATGGGAGCGGACGTGGCGGGAGCAAGCGCGGCGCTTTGCGTTTCCTGCAGGGCGCCGAGCAGGGTGAAGAAATGGTCACGGGCTTCGTCGATCTTTGGGGTATCCCAGCCATTATCGGCCAGCACCAGCCAGCGGTCGTACGCGACGACGCTGTTAGCGGCCATGACCGGTTGCTGTTGCCGCGCGGTGGGGAGAATCTCCATCAGCTGGGCGCGCGCATCGGCAAACTGGCGGCGGGTGCCAGCATCAAGCTCCCACGTGACGGGGTCTTCCGGCAGCACCTCGCGCCCATAGGCGGCGAGCAGGCCTTTATCGGCGAAGTATTTCGAGGTCCACCATTGGTAGCTGCTTTGCTTTTGCGCGGCGTATTCGGCGTATTCGGCGGCCAGGGCCGCGGCATACGGGTCGGCGCTGGGGGTGGCATGGCGCAGTTCGACCAGCGACCGCGTGGAATCGCAGGCTGTGAGCATAAAAAGGGCGAGAATCGCGATGGAAATGCGATGCATGCTTGGCCGACCGGATGTTTTTGTTTTGTTGGCCGATGGTGTAGCGCCGCCACGCCGCAGGGGCAAGGGCGAATATTAATTACTTGCCATCGCCCGTGGCATCGCGTATGTCGCGGCCAACTTTGAACCATCATCATTTCTACGGAGTATCCCATGGCCCTCGAGCGCACGCTTTCCATCCTGAAACCCGACGCGACCGAACGCAACCTGACCGGTGCGATCAACAGCATGTTCGAAGGGGCAGGTTTTCGCATCGTAGCGCAAAAGCGCCTGTGGCTGAGCAAAGGCCAGGCCGAGCAATTTTACGTCGTCCATAAAGAGCGCCCGTTTTACGGCGAACTGGTCGATTACATGATCTCGGGCCCGGTTGTGGTGCAAGTGCTCGAGCGCGAAGACGCCGTAGTGAAAAACCGCGACCTGATGGGCGCCACCAACCCTGCAAACGCAGCCGAAGGTACCATCCGTAAGCAGTTTGCCGAGTCGATCGAGCGCAACTCGGTGCATGGTTCAGACAGCGCCGAGAACGCCGCGAATGAAATCAAGTTCTTCTTCAGCGATATCGAAATCGTCGGCTAACGTATCCGTTGGTTGATGTGACTAAAAGGGCAGCGTCAGCTGCCCTTTTTATTTGGTGGCCGTGGATTGTAACTGCGTGGCCACCTGTTTGACTGCTTGCGGGTAAAGCGCATGCTCGAGCGCATGAACCCGTCGCTGCAATGTCTCGGCCGTATCGCCCGTCATGATCGTGAGTGTCGCCTGGGCGATAAGCTCGCCCGCATCAAGCTCGGGGATCACCCAATGCACGCTGCAGCCGTGCTCGCGCTCGCCTGCCTCCAATACCCGCGCATGGGTATTAAGGCCTTTATAGGCGGGCAGTAGCGACGGGTGGATATTGATAAGTCGGCCCTGCCATTGCTGCACGAAGGTATCGGATAAAATCCGCATGAACCCGGCCATGACGACCAGTTCTATCTCTGCTGCGCGCAAGGCGGCATCCATGGCGCGGTCGAACTGTTCGCGGTCGGGGAAATCGCCATGGGCGATGGTGAGGGTGGCGACCCCGGCTTTTTTGGCACGGGTGAGGCCGAACGCATCGGCCCTGTTGCTCAGCACGAGAGAAATTTCGGCGGGATAGTCGGCGGCGCTGGCCGCGTCGAGGATGGCCTGCAGGTTACTGCCGTTGCCGGAAATGAGTACCGCCGTTTTTACGCGGCGCATAGGCGGCCGCTATAGATGACGCGTTGCTCGGCAGCGGGCACCAGAGCGCCGACGCGGTACACGGTTTCGCCACTGGCTTCGAGTTGGGCGGTGACCCGATCGGCGTCGGCCGCGCGCACGATCGCGATCATGCCGAGCCCGCAATTGAAGGTGCGCAGCATTTCGTCGCTGGTGATATCGCCGGTTTGCTGTAGCCAGTGGAAGATGTTCGGCAGCGCCCAGCGATCCAGGTCGATCGCGGCACTGAGATGTGGCGGCAGCACGCGCGGCAGGTTTTCCGTTACCCCGCCGCCGGTGATATGCGACAGGCCGAGAATGCAGCCTTCGGCCAGCACGGGCAACAGCGACGCGACGTAAATGCGGGTGGGCGAAAGCAGGGCCTCGCCCAGCGTGGCGGCGGCGCAGGGATAGGGCGGTTTAGCGGCGAGATCGGCCTTGGCATCGCGCAGCAATGTGCGCACCAGTGAATAGCCATTGCTGTGAATGCCGCGCGAGCCGAGCCCCAGCAGCACGTCGCCCGCTTGCAGCTCGGCGTTGGGCAGCAGGCGTTCGCGCTCTACCGCGCCGACGGCAAAGCCGGCTAAATCGTAATCGCCATGCTGGTACATGCCGGGCATTTCGGCG